>NZ_JBBAYJ010000024.1 GCF_037153975.1 Aquipuribacter sp. SD81 | reverse complement strand
CACCGCACCACCGCCCACACCGGACACAACCCCCGACGACGACCCACCCTGGGCACGACGACCACCACCACCCGACGCCGCATAGTCGGCACCGGTCGAAGACACGCGCGCCGGCCGGTGCCAGGGGCGCGCCGGCCTGTGCCGGGGGATGAGCCGGCCCGACGAGATGCGATCCGCACCGTCAGGCGGGCGGCCGCCAGTCCTCCGGTGGGTCCTCACCGACCCGCCCGTCGACCGCCTCGCGCAACAGGTCGGCGTGCCCCGTGTGCCGGCCGTACTCCTCGAGCAGGTCGAACAGCAGGCGCCGGAGGTTCACATGGACGTCGGGGCGGCCCAGGTGCACCCGCTGGTCCAGGCCGCCGTCGGCGACCGCGGCCTCGAACCGCCCACGGGAACGCGCCACCGCGGCGTCGTAGGCGCCGTACAGGTCCTCGGGCGACCGGGCGGCAGCCGTGGCGAAGCTCGTGTCGTGACCGGCTTCCACGTCGAACGGCTCGCCGGGCCGCTGACCCGCGAGCCGCCACGTCGAGATCTCCTCCTCGACCGAGGCGAGGTGCAGCAGGAGCCCGCCGAGCGTCAGCTCGGACCGCCCGACCCGCACCGCGAGCCCGTCCTCGTCGAGCCCGTCCGCCTTCCAGCGGAAGGTCGCGCGCTGCCGGTCCAAGGCGCCGAGCAGGTGCGACACCTCGTCACCGGCCATCGGCGGTTCCCACGGCGGCGCGCCGCCCGGGTCCGTCACGGCGTCGCCTCCACCACCCCAGCGCTGCCGCCACCGCGCCGCACGGGCTCCGCGACGGCCTGCAGCCGGCCGTCGGGCAGCACCTCGATCCCCGTCGCGGCGCCGATCTCGGCCGTCGAGGAGAAGGTGTGCCCCAGCGCCGACAGCGCCGTCCGGTCGAAGTCCGGCTCCGCGGAGACGTTGACGGTGTTGCGCTGCGACGCGCGGGGCGCGGCGACCGCCTCCGGCAGCGTCATGCCGAGCTCGACCCGGTTGACGAGCGTCTGCAGGACCGTCGTGATGATGGTCGAGCCGCCGGGCGACCCGAGCGCCATGAGGGGCTCGCCGTCCTGCAGCACGATGGTCGGGGCCATGGAGCTGCGCGGCCGCTTGCCCGGACCGGGCAGGTTCGGGTCGACGCCGCCCTGGGTGTCGGTGAAGTTGAAGTCGGTCAGCTCGTTGTTGAGCAGGAAGCCGCGGTCGGGCACGACGATGCCGGACCCGCCCGTCGCCTCGATCGTGAGCGTGTACGCGACCACGTTGCCCCAGCGGTCGGCCGTCGTGAGGTGGGTCGTGGACTGCCCGGGCTGCTGCGCGAGACCGACCTCACCCGTCCCCTCGCACGCGTCGTAGCTGCCGTCGGGCTCACCCGGCGCGACGGGCTTGGCGAGCGCCTGCGTCGGGTCGACCAGGCAGGCGCGCTCGTCGGCGAAGTCCTGCGACAGCAGCTCCGCGAGCGGCACGTCCACGACGTCCGGGTCGCCGACGTAGCGGTTGCGGTCGGCGAAGGCGAGCGCCGACGCCTCGAGGTAGGTGTGGAGCACCTCGGTCTCCGTGCCGCCGTCCGGCAGCGCCGCCTCGATGATGTTGAGCGCCTCGCCGACGGTCGACCCGCCCGAGGACGGTGGGGCCATGCCGTAGACGTCGAGCCCGCGGTAGGTGACCTGCGTCGGCTCACGGAAGGGCGCCTCGTAGGCGGCGAGGTCGGCCGCCGTCATGAGGCCGCTTCGGACCTCGCGTCCCGCCGTCGCCGCGACCGGCGGGTCCTGCACGGTCGAGACGATGTCGTCGGCCACCTCGCCGGTGTAGAGGACGTCGACGCCGCGGCGTGCCATGAGGTCGTAGGTGGCGGCGAGGTCGCGGTTGCGGAAGATCGTGCCGGGCTCGGGCGGCGCGCCGCCGGGCAGGAAGAGCTCGGCGGTGGAGGTGAAGTCGTCGAAGCGCGCCGCGTTCGACGCGGTCTGCGACTCGAACGTCTCGTCGACCACGAAGCCGCGCCGGGCGAGCTGAGTCGCCGGCTTGAGCGCCCGCGCGAGGCTGAGCGTGCCCCACTCCTCGAGGGCGACGTCCCACGTCTCCGGCGTCCCGGGCACGCCGACCGACAGGCCGGAGGACACGGCCTCGCCGAACGGGATCGGCGCGCCGTCCTCGACGAAGGCGTCGGACTGCATCGCCTGCGGTGCGGTCTCCCGCCCGTCGATGGTGTGCACCTCGCCGGTGGCCGCCTCGTAGTAGACGAAGAAGCCGCCGCCGCCGATGCCCGCGGAGTACGGCTCGGTGACGCCGAGCGCTGCGGCCGACGCCACGGCCGCGTCGACGGCGTTGCCACCCTTTCGCAGGACGTCGAGGCCGATGCGGGTCGCGTCGGCGTCGACCGTCGCGACGGCTCCGCCCGTCCCCTCCGCGACGGGCACCTTCTCGATCTGTCGCGGGGCGCCGGTCGCCGCTGGCGCGACGGCGGTGCCGACGAGACCGGCGAGGGCGAGCGGGACGGCGGTCGTCACGACGACGGACACGGGGCGGCGGGGTGTGTGCACGGCGGGCTCCAGCGCTCGGCCGGGCGCGGGTCCGGCCGTCAGCCGGTCTCCGTCCGGGGTGGATGGGTGCGCACGAACCTAGGCAGGGCACAACCGGCGGTCAACACATTCCGGGCGCACCGGGTGCCTCACCCGCCGGCGCGCTCGCGGAGGACAGGCACACCCGCGCCGTCGAGCTCGTCGCAGAAGACCGACCGGCCGGCCAGCGCCATCGTGAGGGCGAGCGTCGAGCCGCGCACGAGTGACGCGTCGGACGGCCCGTGGCGGAAGCCGCTGTCCGTCGCGACCAGGTGCAGGCCCGCGGCCGCCGAGCCGCTGCGCACCGTGAAGTCGCGTCGCGCGTAGAACTCCGCGACGACCGCGACGACGGCGGGCGCGGGCCGGCGTGGCAGACCGAGCGGGTGCCGGACGTCCTGCCCGTGGACGACGACCTCGCCGAGCCACGCGGGCACGTCACCGGTGGGGGCGACGGTGCTCTCGACGACGCCCCGGAAGCCCGCCAGGGTCGCGGCCGGGGTCGGACCGAGGTGCTCGGCGAGCCGTCGGTCGTTGTGGCGGCCGGCGTCGAAGCCGGCGCCGACCATGCTGCGGAGCCACCGGGACCACCCGACGCTGGCGGCCGCCGTCAGGTGCGCCACCACCTGCTCGACGGTCCACCGCGAGCACAGCGACCGGGTCGTCCACTGCCGGTCGTGCAGCGGTTCGAGGTCCGCCAGCAGCGCGGCGCGCTCCGCGTGGACGGCCGCCCACAACGTGCTTCGCCGGTGCCCCCGGTCCGCTCCGGCCACCCGTACCTCCTCGTGACGGCTCCTCATGGAGGGTGGACCCGGGACCGCGGCCGGAAGTCATCGGTCCTGCGCCGTGGCGCCAGGGAGGTCGGCTCCGGGGCGTCGCGGCGTCGCCGCGTCCGAGGTCGCCCCTAGCGTGTCCTGCACCCGCCGCCGTGACCGCCCGGCGCACCCGCTGGAGGCCCGCCCTGACCCCGCCCCCGTCCCGCCGCGTGCCCGTCCCGTGACCGGGACCGTCCTGCTGCAGCGCCTGGCCGGTGGGGACGTCACCGTGACCGACCTGACGGACGCCGCCGGCGCCGGCGGCAGCGCAGGACCCACGACCGTCCCCGCCGACCGGCTCGCGGACCTCGTGCGAGGGCGGGAGGCGACGGACCCGCCGCGCTGGGTGTGGGACTGCACGACGCGCTGGTACCCGAGCCTGCTGCGTGACGGGGTGCGGGTCGGGCGCTGCTGGGACCTGCGGCTCGTGCACGCGCTGCTCGCCGGCTCACCGCTCGTGCCCCGGGCGGCTGCGACCGACGACGGGACCGCGTCGGCGTGGGCCTCGCTGCGCCCGAGCGCCCCGGTCGGTGCGACGCTGTTCGACGACGCCGACGACGGCACCGGTCTGGACGCCGCGGCCGAGTGGCACCGGCAGCAGGCGGCGCTCGCGACCGCACCGGACGGCCGGCTCCGGCTGCTGTGCGTCGCGGAGTCCTCCGGTGCGCTCGTCGCGACCGAGATGACGGCTGCTGGCCTGCCGTGGCGCGCCGACGTGCACGACGCCGCCCTCACCCGGCTGCTCGGCCCGCGGCCTCCCGTCGGTCAGCGACCGCGCGTGCTGGAGGGGCTCGCGGCCCGGGTGCGCGAGTCGCTCGACGCCCCGTCGCTCAACCCGGACTCCCAGCCGGCGCTGCTCGGCGCGCTGCGCGCCGCGGGCCTCGACGTCGCCGACACCCGCTCGAGCACGCTGGAACGGCTCGAGCACCCCGTCGCGCCCATCCTGCTGGAGTACAAGGCCCTCGCGCGCCTGCTGTCGACGAACGGCTGGCACTGGCTCGACACGTGGGTGCACGACGGCCGGTTCCGCCCCGAGTACCTCGTCGCCGGGGTGGTGACCGGGCGGTGGTCCTCGCGTGGCGGGGGCGCCTTGACGGTGCCCGCGCCCGTCCGCGAGGCGGTGGTCGCCGACGACGGCTGGCGCCTCGTGGTCGCCGACGCCGCGCAGCTGGAGCCGAGGGTCCTCGCGGGCATGAGCCGCGACGGGGCGATGGCCGCGGCCGGCCGCGCCGGCGACCTGTACGAGGGCATGGTGGCGAGCGGTGCCGTCGCGACCCGCGCCGAGGCCAAGCTCGGCATCCTCGGCGCGATGTACGGCGGCACGCGCGGGGAGAGCGGCCGGATGGTCGAGCGGCTCGCGCGGCGCTACCCGGCGGCCTTCGGCCTCGTGGAGGCGGCCGCCCGGGCCGGCGAGCGGGGCGAGGTGGTGGCCACGCTGCTCGGGCGGGGCTCCCCTGCGCCGAACGGGTCGTGGACGGCGCCCGCGGTGGAGGGGGTGCCGCGGGAACGGACCGACGAGCGCGAGC
Organism: Aquipuribacter sp. SD81; assembly: GCF_037153975.1. Classification (NCBI taxonomy): domain Bacteria; kingdom Bacillati; phylum Actinomycetota; class Actinomycetes; order Micrococcales; family Intrasporangiaceae; genus Aquipuribacter; species Aquipuribacter sp. SD81. Next base: position 57,586 of record NZ_JBBAYJ010000024.1, on the reverse strand, counting down.
GTCGCGCGTGGGGCCGGTTCACCCGCAACTTCGTCGTGCAGGGCACGGCAGCCGAGTGGGCGCTGGCCTGGCTCGCTCTGCTGCGCGGGCGCCTCGACGGCCTGACGGGTGGGACGGGGCGACCGGAGCTCGTCATGTTCCTGCACGACGAGGTCCTCGTGCACACCCCCGACGACCTCGCCGACGCGACCGCCGAGGCAGCCGGCGCCGCGGCCGACGAGGCGACCCGGCTGCTGTTCGGGGACGGCACCGTCGACGTCCCGCTCGACGTGCGGGTCGTCCGCTCGTGGGCGGAGGCCGGCCACTGAGGCTGGGCACGAAGGCGGGGCACGAAGGGACCTTGGTCCCGCGGGGACGGGTCGACGCGCGGCGAGGCTGGGCGTGCGCCCGCGCGGGGCGCCCCGACCGAGGAGGAGCCATGACCACACCGACCGGCACGACGAGCACGACGAGCACCCCGACCGTCAGCAGCGCCGCGAGCGTCAGCAGCACCCCGACCGTCGCCGGCGTCCCGGCCGCGCGCGGCACCGCCACCGCGGCTGTGGTCCCGGCACTCGGCGAACCGCTCGTCGTGCAGCAGCGGCCGGTTCCCGAGCCCGGCCCCGGGGAGGTGCTCGTGCGCATCGAGGCCAGCGGGCTGTGCCACACCGACATCCACGCCGCCCGCGGCGAGTGGCCGGCCAAGCCCACCCCGCCCTTCGTCCCCGGCCACGAGGGCGTCGGCGTCGTCGAGGCGGTCGGCCCCGGGCCGGTGGTCCACGAGGTCGGCACCCGTGTCGCGCTGCCGTGGCTGGGCTCGGCGTGCGGGCGCTGCTCGTACTGCGTGAGCGGCTGGGAGACGCTCTGCGAGCAGCAGGTCAACACCGGCTTCGGCCGTGACGGCGGCTACGCGACCCACGTGGTGGCCGCGGCCGCCTACGCGGTCCCGGTGCCGGACGGGGTCGACCCCCTCGACGCGGCGCCCCTGACGTGCGCGGGGGTCACGACGTACAAGGCGGTGAAGGTCGCGGCGCCGCAGCCGACGGAGACCGTCGCGGTGTTCGGCATCGGCGGGCTCGGCCACCTGGCCCTGCAGTACGCGCGCGTGTTCGGCAGCCGGACCGTCGCCGTCGACGTCGAGGACGCCAAGCTCGACCTGTCGCGGGAGCTCGGCGCCGACGAGGTGGTGGACGCGCGCGCGGGCGACGCGGGCGAGGCGGTGCAGGCGCTGGGCGGCGCGCACGTGGCCGTCGTCACGGCCGCCTCCCCGACCGTGATGGAGCAGGCGCACCGGTCGCTCCGCCGCGGCGGCCGGCTGGTGCTCGTGGGACTGCCCGAGGACAACCACATGTCCCTCGACGTCTTCCGCACGGTGCTGCTGGGGATCACGGTCATCGGGTCGATCGTCGGCACGCGCGAGGACCTCGCGGAGGTGTTCCGCCTGCACGCGCAGGGACGGACGCGCGTGGTGCGCGAGACCCGGCGGCTGGAGCAGGTCAACGAGTGCTTCGAGGAGATCCTCTCCGGCCGCGTGCCCGCGCGGCTGGTGTTCGAGATGTGACCTCTTCCCGGCGCGGTGCCGGCGGCACGGGATCCGGCCACGGCTCCCACGAGTCGAGGAAGTCCAGGACGACGGCTTCCGGCATCTCGCACGGCCGCAGCCGCTCGCCGTCGCCGGTGAGGTAGAGGTTCGCGCTGACGAACGCGCGGCCGCCGAGCTCCTCGGCCCACAGCCTCTCCACCCGGCCCCCGGCCGCGACGCTCCGCACCGCGACCCAGCGGCGGCCCCGGTAGCGCACGTACGAGGTCCCGACGGGGAGCCTGGCCAGCCGGGCGGCGACGCCGGTCCCGTCCACGGGGGCGAGCCTAGGCATACGGGCCCGGTCGGACCGGGGTGGACGTGTCCGCCCCGGACCGACCCACGGCTGACCTCCCGGGTCCGTCGTCCTCCGCCCCCGACCTGCGCAGCCGCCCCGGCCGTGGTGTCGTCAGGCATGGCCGACCCGCGCACAGACGAGCACGACCGGCACGAGGAGCAGGAGGCCACCGCGCCCCCGGAGACCCGGGAGGACGACGAGAGCACGACCGAGGAGAAGGACCAGGCCCTCGACCGCGTCATCCTCGAGGGCCGGCCGCGCCTGCACCGCTCGTGGCCGGACCTCATCGGGACGGGGCTCGTCGCGGGCATCGAGATCGGCGTCGGGGTCCTCGCGCTGCTCGCGGTCGAGGAGGCGACCGGCAGCCGCCTGCTCGGCGCCCTCGCGTTCTCCGTCGGCTTCATCGCGCTGCGGCTGGGGCACAGCGAGCTGTTCACGGAGGGCTTCCACACCCCCGTCATGGTCGTGCTGGCCGACGAGGCGACGTGGGGCCAGCTGCTGCGGCTGTGGGGCGGGACCCTCGTGGCGAACCTCGCGGGCGGCTGGGTGGTCGCGTGGCTCATCGCGACGGCCCGACCCGACCTCCACGAGCTCTCCGGCGAGCTCGGCCGGGAGTTCGCGCAGGCCCCGCTCGACCTCGAGACCTTCTGCCTCGCGGTCCTCGCCGGGGCCGCGATCACGCTGCTGACCCGGATGCAGAACGGCACGGTGGACGACGTCGCGAAGCTCGTCGCCGCCGTCGGCATCGCACTCGTCATCGTCGGCACTGGACTGCACCACTCGATCCTCGACTCGCTGCTCGTCTTCGTCGCCCACCACGCCGGGCAGGAGGGCGTCGGCTACGGCGACTGGCTGCCGTGGTTCGGCTTCGTGGTGCTCGGCAACCTCGTCGGCGGGCTCCTTCTCACCACGCTGCTGCGCGTGGTCCGCAGCCAGGAGCGCCTCATGCAGTGGCGTGACTCCCACCACCGCAGCGCCGAGGCCGGCCGGTCGTAGCGTGACGGGTGTGACGCCGACCCGCTGCGCCTTCTGCCTGGCCGCCGACGCGGTCGCCGAGTACCCCGTCAGCACCGCCATCAGCACGACCTCGCCGGTGAGCGGGCGGACCGTCGACCACGGGACCCGGCCCTGGCCGGCGTGCGGGTCGTGCGCGGACCTCGTCGACGGTGACCGGTTCGGCGACCTCCTCGAGCGCAGCCTCGCGCTCGCGCCGCGCCCGGACGCCGACCCGTCGGACCCGCTCGCCGGCTTCGCGCGGGCGTCGCTGCGCGAGCAGCGCGCCGACCTCTTCGCGCAGGTCGCGCTGTCGCACGGCCCGCGCCGCCCGCTCGGCGGCTGAGCCGCGCCCACGGCCTGCGGCGCTGCCGGTACGGCTAGCGCGCGGCGGGGTCCTCACCGCGGATGACGTGCTGGACGGCGTTGATGAGGGCGAGGTGCGTGAAGGCCTGCGGGAAGTTGCCGAGGTGCTGGCCCGTGCGGTGGTCGAGCTCCTCCGCGTACAGCTCGAGCGGCCCCGCGAAGGACAGCAGCTTCGCGCACAGGTCGCGGGCGCGGTCACCCTCGCCGATCTCGCACAGCGCCGACACGAGCCAGAACGAGCAGATGGTGAAGGTGCCCTCCTCGCCCTCGAAGCCGTCGTCGGTCTCCTCGACCTTGTAGCGGAGCACGAGGCCGTCGACCGTCAGCTCGTCGGCGATCGCGAGCACCGTCGCGCGGATACGGGGGTCGTCCGGCGGCAGGAAGCGAAGCAGCGGCGCCAGCAGCAGCGAGGCGTCCAGCGCGGTCGTGCCGTAGTACTGGGTGAGGACACCGCGCTCGTCGACGCCGTTCTCCAGGATGTCGGCCTTGATCTCGTCGGCCGCGTCGGACCACTCGTGCGCCTTGGCGTGCTCGCCGTAGATCTCCGCGAGCCGTGCGCCGCGGTCCGCCGCCACCCAGCACATGATCTTGCTGGACGTGAAGTGCCGCAGCTCTCCGCGCACCTCCCAGATGCCGGCGTCCTTCTCCCGCCAGTGCGCGAGAGCCTGCCCGACCTGCAGCTCGAGGATCGGCCACACCCGGTTGTCGAGGTGGTCGACCTTCTTGGCGTGCAGGTACACGGAGTCCAGCAGCGCGCCCCACACGTCGTGCTGCTGCTGGCGGTAGGCGGCGTTGCCGATGCGGACCGGCTGCGACAGCGCGTAGCCGGGGAGGTGGTCGAGGGTCTGCTCGGGCAGCTCCCGCTCGCCGCCGATCCCGTACATGATCTGCAGGTCCTCGTCCCCGCTCGCGATGTCGGCGATGAAGGCGAAGAAGTCGAGCGCCTCCCAGTCGAAGCCCAGCGAGTACAGCCCCCACAGGGCGAAGGTCGCGTCGCGGATCCACGTGTACCGGTAGTCGTAGTTGCGGGCGCCGCCGATCGTCTCCGGCAGCGACGTGGTGCCCGCCGCGGAGATCGCGCCGGTCGGCGCGTACGTGAGCCCCTTGAGCGTGAGCGCGCTGCGCTGGAGGTAGCTGCGCCACGGGTGGTCGGGGAACTCCCCGCGCGCGAGCCAGCGCTGCCAGTGGTGCGCGGTCCACACCTGCTTGGCGTACGCCTCGGCGTAGTCGTGCGGCGGCGGGGCGCCGTTCCACGACAGCGCGACGAAGCGCTCCTCGCCGGCCTTGAGCAGCGTCCGGCTGCTCGCCCGCCCGCCCTCGAAGCCCATCCGGACGTCGGAGGTGAGCGTGATGCGCCCGTCGGGCACCCCCTCGCCCTCCGCGACGGCCTCGTTGTAGGACTCACCGGTGAAGGACCACACCGCCTCCTGGCGGCCGTAGTCGAAGACCGGCTCGCATTCCATGATCATCTGCGCCTCGCCGGACACGCACCGCACGGTCCGCAGCAGGATGTGCTCGGCGGCGTAGTCCGTGGGGGTGCGCCGGTACGTGCGCGAGCGGTCGTCGTCGTGGTGCCAGGGGCCCATAAGCAGGGCGTCCCGCACGATGACCCAGCCGCTGTCGGTCCCCCAGCTCGTCTCGAGGATCATGGTGCCGGGCAGGTACCGCCGCGCCGCGGGCACCTGGGTGTCGGCCGGGGCGACGCGGAAGGACCCGGCGAGGCGGCCGAGCAGGCGCCCGAAGATGCTCGGGGAGTCGAAGCGCGGCAGGCACATCCAGTCGATCGAGCCGCCGGGCGCGACGAGGGCCGACACCTCACCGTCGCTGAGGAAGCCGTAGGACCCGATCGGCACGTCGCCGTAGCCGGTGGGGTTCGTGGGGCTCGTCGCCGTCTCGGGTACCGCTGCCATCGACCGAGCATCCCGAGCCCGCGGCGACCCGACAACACGAGCGGGCCCGACGTGCGGCCACGACCCCGGCGACCGGCCCGGTCGCCGGCCACCTCAGCGGTGCCGGATGTCGTGCCCGGGCGCGCGCGGACCGCGCCGCGGCGGCCGTGCGCCGCCGGCGAAGGCGAGGCGCACGACGCGGTATCGGTGCGGGCGGTACGGCTCGAGCAGCTGCAGCATGCGGGCGTCGTCGGCGCGTCGCTCACCGGCGAGCAGCCACGCCACCATCGAGGGGATGCCGGCGTCGCCGGTGATGACCGTGTCGGCGTCGCCCCACGTGAAGCACGACAGGCACGAGACCGTCCACTGCCCGACGCCACGCACCGCCGACAGGGCACTGGTCGCCGTCGTCCGGTCGAGGTCGGGGAGGCGGTGCAGCCGGTGCGCGCAGCGGGCGGCGGCGAGCAGGTGCTCGGCACGCCGGCGCTCGAGACCGAGCCGGTGCAGCGACTCGTAGGTGAGCCGGGCGACGGCGACCGGGTCCGGCGGCGCGAGGAGGCCCTCGACCCCGGGCGCGGGCGAGCCGAGGGCGTGCACGAGCCGGTACCAGGTCGCGGCGGCCTCCTGCCGGGTCACCCGCTGCTGCACGACCGTCCACGCGAGGTCGTGCCAGAGCGTCCCGGTCGCACCGACCCGGTCGCCGCGGTGCCGCCGCCACAGCTCCGCGAGCGGCCGCGCGGCGGGGGCGAACCCGGTGGGGTCGTCGAGCAGGCCGAGCGCGGCCGGCGCCCGTTCCGCGAGCCACGCCGCGGCGTCGCCGTGCGTCGTCACGCGCGCCTCGGGACGGTCGCGGTCCCACTGCACGACGAGCGTGCCGGTGCCGTCGGGGGTGACGGTCGCCCGCTCCATGCGACCGGGCACCAGCCGCAGGGTCGGGTCGCGCGTGAGCATCGCCAACGGGGCGAGCACGAGACCGAGGTCGACCTCGCCCGTCGGCAGCACGAACGTGCTCACGGGCCGCTCACCCGGCCGTCCACCGGACGCCGGCCCCGGCGAGCACGAGGTCCACCGCGCTCTCGACGTCGGCGTCGGACGGCCCCTCGCCCCGCAGCAGCACCGAGTGCACGACGAGCCCGCACAGCATGGCGCTGACGGGTGCGACGAGCCCGTCGGGCAGCGCTCCGGCCAGGACCTCCCGCAGCGGCCGCTCCCCCTCCTCCACGAAGCGCGCCCGCACGTCCACCAGCTCGGGGACAGGGCCGGCGCGCTCGGCGAGGACCGCGAGCGCGCGGTCGAGGCGCCGCTCGCGCATGGCCGTGCGGAAGCTCGTCAGCTCGCCGACGAGGTCCCCGCGCACGTCGCCGGTCGGGGTGTGGTGCGGCATGTCACCGAAGTCGGCGAAGGCGTCCCTCACGAGCGCGAGCCGGTCCGGCCAGTGCGTGTAGAGCGTCGCCTTCGAGTACCCGGCGCGGGCGGCCACGCGTGCGTGGGTGACGGCGTCCCAGCCGCCCTCGACCAGCTCGTCGAGGGCCGCCCTCAGCACGTCCCGGCGCGTGCGCACGACGCGCGCGTCGACGACCTCGGCACCGGCGGCCACGGGCACAGCCTAGCGCTCACTGGTCCATCGGTACGGAACTGGACCACTCGTCCAGTTGCCTTCGTCACACACGAGGGCGCGACCACGGCCCCGGGGCGGCGGACCGCCCCGGGGCCGTGGTGCCGGCTCAGGCGCCGGGCCAGGCACCCCAGCGCAGCAGGCTGCCGCCGGTCTCGGCGAAGACGCCCGTCGTCACGTAGACGGCGCCGTGACGGTCGACCTCCACCGCACCCGGGGAGTCCACCGGCACCGAGGTGCGCGAGCCGTCGGGGGCGATGCGGGTGACCTGGCCGGCGAAGAGCTCGGCGACGTACACCGCACCGGAGGAGTCGACCGCGAGGTCGACCGCACCGGTCAGGCCGTCGTGCAGCCGCGTCGCCGAGCCGGTGCGCGGGTCGACGCGGTAGACCCCGCCCGTGCCGGGCGCCTCCGGGAACCCGGGCAGCGACGAGACGTAGTACATGCCGTCCGGTCCGAGCTCGACGTCGGTGGGCACGGGCTCGGCGCGGATGGTGAGCCCGACGCACGGCTCGAAGAGGTCGGGCGGGAGCTCGCCGGGCGGCACCTGCGCGAGCAGGCCCTGTCGGACCTCCTCGGTGAACTCGACCTCGACCGGTGGCAGGACGGCGACCGTGCGCACCGTCCCGTTCGGCCGGACCCGCACGATGCTGTTGCCGGCCGCGTCGGCCACGACCCGGTCACCGCCGTGCACGAGCACGGCGTACGGGTTCGACTCCACGATGCCGGGGTAGGGCGCGCCGACCCCGACCAGCTCGGTGTCGGCCAGGCAGTCCGCCCCCGCGTCGACGAAGCCGTACACCTGCCCCGCGTCGGGGTTGGTCGCGACCTCGTGGTCGAGCGTCGAGCCGATCGTGACGAGCCGGCCGCGCGCGTCCACCCGGGCGACGGCACCCACCGCCTCCTGCGTCTCGTCCTCCGGCGGGGCGGACAGCGTGACGGTGAGAGTCCCGCGGCCCGTCGCGTCGACCCCGGAGACCGGACCCTCCGCGACCGTCCTCGTCGCCCCGCGCGGCGAGACGGCCGTGAGCCGTCCCGCGAACTGCTCGGACACGTACACGGTGCCGTCCCTCGCGACCGACATCGCGAGCGGCGACACGAGCCCGGTCGCCAGCTCCTGCGTGCCCGGCCCGGACGGCGGCGCCGCGCCCGCGGGCGCGGCGACGGCCAGCAGCGGCACGCTCAGGAGCGCGGCCGTCCAGGCGGCGGTTCGGTGGTGCATTGTCCCTCCTCGTCGTAGCCCCCCAGCGGGCCCCGGCAGGAGCCCGGACAACTGTCGGGGCGGTGACGGGCGCGGACATCCGTGCTGGCCCCAGGGGTGCTGGGGCCAGCACGGTTGCCGGGGACGGGCGCGAGCGGCTCAGTCGGTCGGGACCGCGGCCGCGCCGGCCGGCGCCGGGTCGGCGCCGGAGCGCGCCGGTGCGCGGCCGGGCGGGAGCGGCTTGGCGAGCGCGACCGTGCCGGGCACGTGCGCCGGCGAGCGCTGCGCCACCTCGTCGACCTCGTACCCGGCGCGCGCGTACAGGCGCAGGTTGCGGGTGCTGCGCGCCCCGGTGAAGAGGGTCGCGCGGGTGGCGCCCGGTGGCGCGAGGGCCTCGACCGCCGCGAGCAGCTGCCGCCCGAGCCCCCGCCCGGACTCGTCCGGCGCGACCATGAGCCGGCCGACCTCCCAGTCCTCACCCGTCTCGCGCGCCCGCACGGCCCCGACCAGCCGGGGCCCGCGTCGCGCGACGAGCGTGAGCCACTCCTCGCCCCAGCGGCGCACGTCCTCCAGCGACTCGTGCAGGGCGGGGATGTCGAGGGTGTCGTTGGCGAGCGCCTCCTGCACCCAGCAGCAGCGCTGCAGCACGAGCAGCTCGGGGGCGTCGGCGGGCGCGAAGCGGCGGACGTCCAGCCCGGCGAGCCCGTCCCGCTCCGACACGCTCGGAGCCTACGGTGCGGCCCGCCCGCTGGTCGTGGCTCAGTCCTCGAGCAGTCCCGCGATCTCCTCGGCGGTGAGCGCGCCGCCGAGGGCGTCGCCGTCGTCGATGACGGAGGCGAAGAGCTCGAGCTTGCGGGCCTTCAGCTGCATGACCTTGTCCTCGATCGTGTCGCTCGCGACGAGCCGGTACACCATGACCGTCTTGTCCTGGCCGATGCGGTGGGTGCGGTCGACGGCCTGCGCCTCCACCGCCGGGTTCCACCACGGGTCGAGCACGAAGACGTAGTCCGCCTCGGTGAGCGTGAGGCCGACGCCGCCGGCCTTGAGGCTGATGAGGAAGACGGGCTGGTCGCCGTCACGGAACTCCTGCAGGCGCCGCGCGCGGTCGCGCGTGCGCCCGTCGAGGTAGGAGTAGGCGACGCCGTCCGCCTCGAGCCGGGCGCGGACCGTCGCGAGGAAGCCGGTGAACTGGCTGAAGACGAGCGCGCGGTGGCCCTCTCCCACGACCTCCTGCAGCAGCTCGGCGAGCACGTCGACCTTGCTCGCGGGGACCCCGGCGTACGCCTCGTCGACGAGCGCCGGGTCGAGGCTGAGGCGGCGCAGCAGCGTGATCGACCGGAGGATGGCGAACCGGTTGCGCTGCGGGTCGTCGATGAGCCGCAGCACCTTCTGCCGCTCGCGCTGCAGGTGGGTGGCGTAGACGCGACGGTGCCTCGGGTTGAGCTCCACCTCGATGACCTGCTCGACCTTGGGCGGCAGCTCCGTCGCGACCTGCTCCTTGGTCCGGCGGCGCAGCAGCGGGCGCACCCGGCGCCGCAGCCGGGCGAGCTGCTCGCGGTCGCCCTTCTCGATCGGCGTCGCCCAGCGCGCCGCGAAGCGCTTCGGGTCGGGGTACAGCCCGGGCGCCACGACGGACAGCAGCGCCCACAGCTCCATGAGGTTGTTCTCCAGCGGCGTGCCGGTGACGGCGAGCTTGAACGGTGCGTCGACGCGGCGGGCGACCTGGTGCGTGCGGCCGCGGTGGTTCTTGACCGCCTGCGCCTCGTCGAGCAGCAGCCCCGCCCACGGCAGCGAGCCGTGCTGCTCGCCGTCGAGGCGGAACAGCGCGTACGAGGTGACGACGACGTGGGCGCCGTCGGCCTGCTCCGCGACGCTCCTTCCGGAGGCGCGCGAGGTCTGCGTCACCGCGACGACGCGCAGGTCCGGCGTGAAGCGCTCGGCCTCGTGCAGCCACGTCGGCACGACGCTCGTGGGCGCCACCACGAGGAAGGGTGCGCTCGTCCCGCGCTCCACGGCGCCGGCGACCATGGCGAGGACCTGCAGGGTCTTGCCGAGGCCCATGTCGTCGGCCAGGACGCCGCCGAGACCGTGCTCGGCCAGGAACGCGAGCCAGCGGTAGCCGTCGAGCTGGTAGGGCCGCAGCTCGGCCCGCACCCCGGCCGGGACCGGCCACTCGGGCAGCTCCTCCAGCCCCGACAGCGCCCCGACGGCCTCGGCCCACCGGCGGCTCTGCTGCTCCACGACACCGAGGCGGGCGAGCTCCTCCCACAGGTCCGCCTGGTAGGCGCTGATGCGCAGCCCGTCACCGGGCCGGTCCTGCAGCTCGCGGGCCTCCTCGATGAGCGTGCGCAGCTGCTCCAGCTCGGGCCGGTCGATGGCGAACCACGTGCCGGAGTCGAGGACGAGGTGGCTCTCGCCGTGCGCGAGCGCGACGAACAGCGGCTCGAAGGGCACCTGCTCGTCGCCGACGGTCACGGTGACGCCGAGGTCGAACCAGTCGCGGTCGGCGGACTCCGTCGTCGACAGCCGAACGACGGGCGCCTCGTCGGTGTACCGGTACTCCCCGGGCTCCCCGTGCACCTCGACGGCCACGCCCGCCTCGCGCAGCACGGGCAGGACGTCCTCGGTGAACCGGACGGTGTCGAGCCCACCGAGGCGCCGGCGCGGCGCGAGACGCCGGCCCCCGTCCTCGCCGTCCTCCCACAGCACCTCGTGCCCTCCCGCGGCCGCGGCCAGCCCGTCCAGCAGGGCGCGCTCCGCGGCCGGGTCGCGGACGGCGTCCTCGGCGGCGCCGTCCTCGTCGTCGGGGTGGGTGAGGGGCACGCGCACGACCTCGTCGCCCACCGGGTACGCGAGCTGCCACGCGAGCGCGAGGTCGTGGGCGCGGCCCCGGCCGCCGCCGTACTCCAGCCGCAGGGCCAGGCCGGGCGGGGACACCTCCGGGAAGGTGACGGAGCCGTCTGAGGACACGAGCTCGAGCACCTGCCGCAGCCGCGGGTAGTACTCGCGCAGGAAGCGGGGCAGGTCGGCGGCCGGGATCTCGACCCGGCGCCCGTCGAGCAGCAGCGTCGACAGCTGCGGTCCGGCGGGTTCGGCGAGACCGGCGAGCAGGAGGGCGCCGTCCGGCTCCTCGACGACGACGCCGTGCGCGGGCGAGCCGACCACGAGGACGTCGGAGGCGGGCACCTGCCGGCCGTCGACGTCGACCACGGCCGTCATGCTGGCGCTGCCCCGCCCGCCGCGGCCTGCGCGCGCGGCGTCGCCGCCCTGGACGACGTCGACCAGCCCCCGGGCGGGTCGCTCGGCGAGGCGCACCTCGCCGTCCTCCCCCGCCAGGAGCGTGACGCCGGCCCCGCGCGCGCGGCGCAGCAGCGCCCACACGGCGGGGCCGACCTCGTCGAGGTGGACGGGCCGTTCGGCGAGGTAGCGCCCGCGCCCGCGCGCCTCCCACGCGGCGTGCAGCGCGAGCAGGGCCTCGCGGTGAGCCGCGTCGGGCGCGGCGCGGCCGTAGGCGGCCCAGCCGTGGTCGAGCTCGCGCCAGGACGCCCCGCCGCGGATCCAGGTGCCGCGGGCGCCGCGCACGAGCGGGCGCAGCAGCACCCGCCGCTCCGGGAGCTCCGCGGCCGCCGACGGCCGGCGGACGAGGCCCGGCGGGGTGCGGACGACCTCGAGCTGAAGCGCGAGCGGTGGCCCGGCGGAGCGCTCCGGCTCGGGGTCGCGGCGGACCAGCGCGCCCAGGCGCGCCTCCCAGGCGGGCCGGTCGTCGGCGCGGTCGTCGGCGCCGTCGTCGCCCTCGGGCGCGCTCGACCCTCGCGCGCTCAGCAGGACCGCGACCGCGTGCTTGCAGTCCTCCCCCACGGGGCACGAGCAGCGTGCGGTCCACTCCCGGCGGCTGCGCGAGCCCGGCGGGGCGGGGGTGACGAGGGTGGCGTACGGCTCGCGGCCGCTGCCGCGGACCTCGCCCAGCAGCGCTCCGCCGCCGCGCCCGCTCACGCGGAGCACCTGCCCGCGGCGGGCGTAGTCCGCACCACGGTCGAACGTCGCGGGGCCCACCACGGCGCGGATGGCGGCGTCGTCGAGACCGTCCGTCCAGTGCGCCGCCACCGGAGCAGGCTACGGAGGGCTGGGGACGTCCCGGGCCACGCCCTCGTACGGCTCCCTGAGCACCGGGTAGTAGTCGCGGTCCCAGTCGACGGCGGAGACGTCGCCGCCCTCGACGGCGGCGACGAGCCGGTCGAGGTAGTACTCCCAGCCCGGCCCGGTGTCGCCGAGGGCGTCGGGGTCGACCAGGCGGTGGCGGAAGGTGAGGCGTGCGCCGTCGCCGTCGGGCTCGACGTGGGCGGACAGGTCCCACGTGCCGTGCTCGTCGACCGTCCGCACCCGCAGCGACCGCGGCGGCTCGCACACGCGGACGTCGTACACGGACTCCGGGACGTCCTCGCCCTCGGCGGTGAAGCGGAAGCGGACGGACCCGCTCGCCGGGTCGCCCGTCCACGTGCCGAACCAGCGTCCGAGCCGCTCGGGGTCGGTGATCGCCGACCACACGTCCTCGACCCCCGTGTCGAAGCGGCGCTCGAGCACGAGGTCCCGGTCCTCGCCAGAGCCGTCGAGACGCCCGGTGACGTGGGCGGTCACGACTGCTCCGGGCCCGCGGTCCGCCGGGCGCGGCGGCCGCGCGCGATCTCGGTGGTCAGTGCGTCCATGCGGTGCTCCCACGTGCGTCGGAAGGGGGCGAGCCAGTCGTCGGTGGCACCGGGACGGCGGGCAGCCCGTCGATGCTCTCGGCGTTGCGGCGCCGCCAGTAGTCCTCGAAGAAGCCGTCCTCGCGGCGGGCGTGGCTGACGTCGAGCGTGTCGCGCTCGCCGAGGAGCTCCATGCGCGGCACGGCGTAGCCGCACGCGTCGGACACCCGGTCGAGGTCGACGAGGACCACACAGCGCTGGCCGGCCGTCTCCGTCTTGGTGAACTCCGCCCGCAGGGCGGGGAAGCGCGCGTCACCGGCGAGGACGGCCTCACCGCGCCCGTACAGCCGCACGATCGTGGGGCGAGCGTCGTACGAGGCGAACATGAGCGTGATGCGGCCGTTGTCCCGCAGGTGCGCGATCGTCTCCGCGCCCGAGCCGCTGTAGTCGAGGTAGGCGACCTGCCACGGCGAGCGGACGACGAACGTGCCCGCCATGCCCTTGGGCGAGACGTTGACGTGGCCGTCGGCCGCGAGCGGTGCCGTCGCCACCGTGAACACCGGCTGGGCGACGAGCCAGCTCGCCATGCGCTCGTCGATGCCGTCGTCGTAGACCTTCGCCATGGCGGCAGTGTGGCGCGCCCGCGCCTCGCGTCTCAGGCGTCGCGCACGAGCGGGGGGTGCAGGGTCGTGGCGGGGCCCGCGCGGAACAGCGCCGCGGGCCTGCCCCGGCCGACCGCCCGCGTCCGGCCGGTGTCGGCCAGCAGGCCCGGGGTGCCGCTCACCTTCCGGTGGAAGTTGCGGGGGTCGATCTCCCGACCCCACACCGCCTCGTACACGGACCGCAGCTCGCTGACGGTGAACTCCGGCGGGCAGAACGCGGTGGCGAGGTTCGTGTACTCCAGCTTGCCGCGGGCGCGCTCCAGCCCGTCGTCGAGGATGCGCGCGTGGTCGAAGGCCAGCGGCCGGGACCTCGCGGCCTCGACCGGCACCCACGCCGCGGCCGCGGCGTCCGTGCCGGCCCGGGGGTCGGGGAGCCCGGGGGCAAGGGCGAGATGGGCGACCGAGACCGTGCGCATGCGCGGGTCGCGGTGCACGTCGCCGTAGGTGCGCAGCTGCTCGAGGTGGCCGGGCACGCCGGTGAGGCCCGTCTCCTCCGCGAGCTCACGGGCCGCCGCGGCGTCGAGGTCCTCGTCGGGCCGGACGAAACCGCCGGGGAGGGCGTGCTCGCCGAGGAAGGGCTCCTCGCCGCGCTCGACCAGCAGCACCACGAGCCGGCCCGCGCGCAGGGTGAGGACCACCAGGTCGACCGTCACGGCGAAGGGCGGGTGGTCGAGCTCGGCGGCCGGCACACCACCACCATATCTCGTCACCTTGACGACAACTAGTCAGCGGGTTTATCGTCGAACAGACGAGAAAAGGAGGCCACCATGGCCACGATCACCCGCTACCCGTTCCTGCGGCACCTGCGCGCCGCCCCGACGGCGCACGTCGTCCAGATGAGCGGCGGCCGCGTGCGCCGCACGGGCCCCGGCCTGGCCTTCTGGTTCCGACCCCTGGACGCCGTGCTGTCCGAGGTGCCCGTCGACGACCGCGAGCTGCCGCTCGTCGCACGGGCGCGAACCTCGGACCTGCAGGAGGTGACGGTGCAGGTGACCGTCAGCTTCCGGGTGGCCGACCCGGAGACCGCGGCCCAGCGCCTCGACTTCGGCATCGACCCCGCGACGGGGCGCTGGACCGCCGCCCCGCTCGAGCACGTCGCCCAGCTGCTCGGGGAGCTCGCGACCGGGCACGTCACCGACGCCCTCGCTGGCCTCACGCTGAGGGCGGCGGTGTCCGCCGGCACCGGGGCGCTCTCGGCCCAGGTGACGGCCGCTCTGCGCACCGACGCCCGGGTGGCCGCGACGGGGCTCGACGTCCTCGCGGTGCGCGTCCGGTCCGTCCGCGCCGACGCCGACCTCGAGTGCGCGCTGCAGACACCCGCGAGGGAGGCGGCGCAGGCCGACGCCGACCGCTCGACCTTCGAGCGCCGGGCGCTGGCCGTCGAGCGCGAGCGCGCCATCGCGGAGAACGAGCTCGCGACCCGCATCGAGCTCGCCGTGCGCGAGGAGCGCCTCGTCGCGCAGGAGGGGGCCAACGCGCGGGCCCGGGCGGAGGAGGCGGCGGCCGCACGGCTCGTCGAGGCGAGAGCGGCCGCCGAGCGCGACACCGTCCTCGCGCAGGCCGCCGCCGAGGCCACCCGGCTCCGGGGCGAGGCGGACGGCGCCGCCGAGGCGGCCCGCCTCGCGGCCAACGTCACCGTGCCCGTCGAGGTGCTGCGGGCGCTCGCCCTGCGCGACCTCGCCGCGCACCTGCCGAGCGTCGGGCAGCTGACCGTGACCCCGGACCTCCTCACCGGCGCCCTCGCGGGCCTCACCGCCCGGGGTGGTGAGTGAGGTGGCCCTCGCGCCGCGCGTCGTCGTCGTGCACCGGGCGACCGAGCTCGAGGAGCTCGTCGACCGGCACGGCACCCGGGGGCAGGCCGAGTTCTTCCTCCGCAGCCGGGGCCGGTCGATCGCCGAGGCGCAGGCCCGCCACGACGCGCTCGGGGAGGCGCTCGCGGCGGTGAGCGCGTCCGTCCCGGCGGACTGGCGCCGCGGGTCCGTGGAGCGGCAGGACCTGCACCGCTTCGCCTTCGAGGCCGAGGACGTGTGCGTCGTGGTCGGTCAGGACGGGCTGGTCGCGAACGTCGCGAAGTACCTGCGGGACCAGGCGGTCATCGGCGTCGACCCGGAGCCCGGCCGCAACGTGGGCGCGCTCGTCCGCCACCGGGTGCGGGCCGTGCCGGCCCTGCTCGAGGCGGTCGTGCGCGGGGGCGCCCGGGTGGAGCCGCGCGCGCTCGTGCGGGCCGAGCTCGACGACGGCAGCGCGGTCGAGGCGCTCAACGACGTCTACGTCGGTCACGCGAGCCACCAGTCGGCGCGCTGGGAGCTGCACGTGCCGGACGGCCGGGTCGAGGCGCAGTCGTCGTCGGGCCTGCTCGTCACGACCGGCACCGGCAGCACGGGGTGGGCGGCCTCCGTGGCGCGCGAGCGCGGCGGCCTGGTGCTCCCGGGCACCGGCAGCAGCGACCTCGCGTGGTTCGTGCGCGAGGCGTGGCCCTCCCCCACCACCGGCACCGACCTGACGGCCGGCGTGCTGCCGCCCGACGCGGCGCTGCGCGTCGTCGTCCGCTCCGACGCGCTCGTCGCCTTCGGCGACGGCCTGGAGGCGGACCGGCTGACCGCCACCTGGGGGCAGGCGGTCGACCTGACGGTCTCGAGGCGGCGGCTACGGCTGGTCGTGTGAGGCGCTGCGGGCGCCCACGTCGACGAGGTGGTGCACCGCGTCGTGCAGGTAGTAGCGCGCGAGCCCGTCGATCGTGAACGAGGCGCCGTCTCCCCTGCGGCCCGGTCGCTGCCACTGCTGCCCGCGCACGCCGTCGAGCACGGCGGCCGTCGCCTCGCCCTCGGCGACGAGCGCCTCGGCCACGGCCGCGGGATCCTGCTCGGCGTAGCGCTCCTGCACCGCCGTGGCGTCCTGGTCCCAGTTGTCGTACAGCGGGTCGTCCTCCGCGAGCATGCGCTCGACCCGGCCGCGGTACACCCGGTGCAGGTCGCGCACGTGGCAGCCGTACTCCAGCGGCGACCACGTGGCGTCGTCCGGCCGGTCGGCGGCGCCGTCCTTGAGCACGACCGCGTGCCAGACCGGAAGGTCCGCACGCAGCCGGTCCGCCACCTCCTCGGGCGCGACGCGGGCGGCGTCGAAGCCGCACTCCGGGCAGGGGCGCCGCAGCACCCACGTCCAGTCCTTGGTGTCCGGTTCGATCGGCACGCGCCGAGCATGCCGCACGCCTCAGACCGGCGGAGTGCTGCGGACGTCAACCGGAAGCCCCGCACCGACCTGGTGAGCGTGCTAGTCGAGTCGAGTGCTGCCACTGTGGGCGACGCGGACGCGAGGGGGTCATGGCGAGGGACAGGCCCTCGCGGAGCTGTTCCTCGCGGAGGCACGTCACTACGACGACGTGGGCAGGCGGCTCCTCTTCCAGGTCTACACGGTGTGCTTCGGCGGCTTCGCGCTCCTGGCGGCCAGCGGGCCGATCTGGATGAGCGCCACAGGGAGCCTCTACCTCCTCGCGCTCCCGTATGCGGCACTGGGCGTGTACTGGATCGCACTGCACGTGCTTGGGGAGTTCCTCGCCACGTCCGCTCAGAAGCACGCCTGCCACGAACGTGCGCTCGACCTGCTCTCCGGGTCGTCGCTCACGAGCGACGAGACGTTGCCACTGGCCTGGTACCGCGGCGGAGGCGCTGTCCGGAGCCGTTCCATGACGAACTGGATGCTGGCAGGCTTGTTCACCGTCGCCGTGTTCGTCATCGCCGCACTGACACACGCGGAGGTGTGGACCACACGTGGGCATGACCACTGGGTCGTGGCGTCGGTCGTCGTCTTCGTCCTGCTGTCGGCGCTGACTGCCTTCGGTTGGCGCGACATGCATCGCGGTTACAGGGCAGTGCTGGGCAACCTGCACGCCGGGACCTGAGTTCGACGAGCTGGAAGCCCGCCTGTCATTCCCGTGGGCCCCGCACGCATCCGCTAGGGGTGTCGACCTCCTGACTCGGCGTGCGGGTACGCCGCCGCCCGCCCCTGGAAGGCGAGGATCCGCTCGTTGCGGATGACGCCGTCCTCGACCTCCACCGCCCGCGCGATGGTGTCCTGCTCCCGCCACGCCTCCGGCCCCCGCTGCACGACGTCCAGCCACGGCAGCAGCGCCTCGCTGATCGTCCACGTCGCGGAGTCCCAGTACAGCGAGGGGGTGTGGTCGACGGCGTAGTACGTGACGCCGTCGCCGACCTCGAGCACCGGGTCGGCGAACGTCGTCGGCCGCGCCCACGCGAAGCCCATGCCGGCGTCGACGGACACGTCGACGAGGACGCTGCCCCGCGCGAACACGTGCGGGTCCTCGGCGAAGAGGAGCGGGGCGTCGGTGTCCTGCAGGATGCAGTTGACGACGACGTCGTGGCGCGCGAGGAAGTGCTCGGTGTCCTCCGGACCGTCGGGGGTCAGGACCCGGGTGCGTCGTGGGTCGTCCTCCAGGCGTTCGAAGCGCTGCATCGTCACCCCCGCGAAGGGCGCCGCGACAGCCGGGCTGTCGCGCTGGGTGATGACGGTGACGTCGTGGATGTCGAGGGCGTTGAGCGCGCGCACCGCGCCGCGCGCGGTCGCCCCGAACGACACGACGGCCGCCCGCAGCTGCCGGCCGTACGCACCGGTCGTGCCGCGCAGCTGCAGCGCGTGCACGACGGCCGCGTAGCCGGCGATCTCGTTGTTGAGGTGGAACACGTGCAGCGAGTACGACCCGTCGGCGTTCCAGTGGTTCATCGACTCCCACGCGATGACCGACAGGCGCCGGTCGACGGCGAGCTGCGTGAGCTCGCGGTCCTGCACGAGGTGCGGCCAGCCCCACAGCACCTGGCCCTCGCGCATCTCGGCGAGGTCGGCGGCCACGGGCTTCGGCAGCAGCACGACGTCGGCCCGCGCGAGCAGCTCCTCGCGGTCGACGACCCCGCCGACCCACCGGGCGACCTCCGCGTCGTCGACGCCGAAGTGGACGCCGTAGCCGCGCTCCACGAGCAGGTGGGCGCGGACGTCCGCGTCGATGCGGTCGAGGTGCGCCGGGTGCAGCGGACGCCGCCGTTCGTCGGGCTTACGGGTGGCCCCGACCACGCCGATGGTGAGTCGCTCCATGGCCTCGCTCCCTCCCTGAGGTCCGAAGGCTATGCCCCCGCGGCCGCCGCCGGCCGGTCCGCGTGCCCGCGGTCCGGCTCTGGCGCGTCCCGCGCCGCGCCTGGGAGGGTGGTGACGCCGTCGAGGAGGGTCTGCATGTCGCGTCGCCGCACCGCCGTCATCCTCCTCGCCTGCGCGCTCCCGGTGCTGCTCCTCATGGCCTGGCTGCGGGGCATGCGCGACAAGGACTCCCGCGTCGTCGACTGGCAGCGGCGGATCAACCGCGACGTCATGAACCCGCGCGCCCTGCGGACGGCCGGGCGCCCGGGCGCCGACGCCTCGGTGCTGCGGCACACGGGGCGGCGCTCGGGCCGCACCCACCGCACCCCGCTCGGGCTCGTGCCTGTGGAGGGCGGGTTCCTCGTGGGCCTCGTGTACGGCCCGCGCGCCGACTGGGTGCAGAACGTGCTGGCCGCAGGCTCGGCCGTCGTCGAGCACGACGGCGAGGAGGTCGAGGTCGGCTCGCCACGCGTGGTGTCGCTCGCCGAGGTCGCCGGGCAGTACGGCCCCGCCGAGCTGCGCGTCATGCGCGCCTTCGGGGTCGAGCAGTGCCTCGAGCTGCGCCGGGTGCCGCCGGTGCCGGTGAACGGCTGAGCGTGCAGCGGTGACCGGCGCGCGCGGCGCCTCGCGGTCACCGCTGCAGGCTCAGCGGCGGCGCCCGGTCAGCGACCCACCTGCACGACGTCGTACTCCGTCGTGGGGGTCGGGGTCGTGCCGAAGCGGGCGTTGACGGCGTACAGCCGCCCGGCGGCGACGGCGACGGTGGTCGGCACGTCGAAGTCGTCGTCGGTGAGCCGGGCGACGACCTCGCCGCTCGCGAGGTCGCCGGCGAGCGCCACCTCCGTCACGACGTTGTCCTGGTTCTGCACCGCCCAGAGCGTGCGGCCGCGCAGCTCGAGGCCGTCGCCGTTGACGAGGGTCTCCCCGCCGAGGTCGACCTGCTCGGTGCCGCCGGTGGCCGGGTCGACCTGGAACAGCAGCCCGGTCGCGCTCTGCACGACGAGCAGCGTGCGCCCGGACGGGTCGGCGACGATGCCGTTGGCGTTGAAGCCGTCCGCCACGTACTGCAGGTCGCCGGTGAGCGGGACGGTGCTCGCCGCGTCGCCCGGCTCGCCGCCCGGCGTCGGCACGACGACGAGCTGCTGCACGTTCGAGTCGGTGACGTAGACGGCGTCACGCGTGATCGCGACGTCGTTGAGGAAGCCGGTCCCCGCGAGCGAGTACGTCCGCAGGAGCTCGCCGGACGTGCCGTCGTACACGCGGACCTCGCCGGTCTCCCCGCCCGCCACCCACAGCCGGTCGGTGGAGGCGTCGTAGGCGATGCCGACGCTCACGCGGCCCTCGGCGCCCTCGGCCAGGACCTCGCCCTCACCGGTCCGGGCGTCACCGCGCCAGATGGCGCCGTCGGCGAGCGACCCGACGAACAGCGTCGTGCCGCGGCCGGACTCGATGCCCTCGGGCTGGAAGCCGTCGGGCAGCGGGACGGTGTCGGGGAAGGGCTCGGCGGCCTGGGCCGGCGCGGCGAGCAACGACGCGCCGACGAGCGCGGCCGCGGCCGCGGCCGCGAGCCGGGTGGACGGGACGGACGGGGGACGGCGCACGGTGCCTCCTGGGCGTTCCGGGGTGCCGGCTCGGCCGGCGGGGTCCTCCCGATCGTCACCCGCGGCGTGGAGCCCTGCCACCGCACGGGGCACCACCCGCGCCTGCGTTCCTGTCGACCTACGGCGCGGTCGTCGGCAGGAACGCAGACCTACGGCGCGACGGGCGGCTCCAGCGGCACGAGCTCCGCGGCGGTCCGGACGCCCCGCCACCGCTCGACCTCGCCGGCGAGGTCGAGCCGCTCGATCGGCGCGGCGTTCTCGTACGCACCCCACTCCGCCCGCGGCAGCATCCACATGACCTCGAACTCGTTGCCGTCGGGGTCGGCGGCGTACAGGCTCTTGGTGGCGCCGTGGCTGGACTCGCCCGTGAGCGCCCCGAGCCGGGCGAGGGTGGTGCGGGCCCCGGCGAGCTCCTCGACCGTGTCGACCTGCCACGCGAGGTGGTACAGGCCGACGGACCCGCGCGGTCGCGGCGGCTGGGCGCCGACGCCGAACAGGCCGAGGTCGTGGTGGTTGCCCGACCGCGGCAGCCGCAGGAAGGCGGCGTCCGCGCGCGGCTCGCGCGCGACCACCTCCATGCCGAAGGCCTCGCGGTAGAAGGCGAGGCTCCGCTCGAGGTCGGCGACGAAGAGGACGGCGTGGTTGAGACGGACGGCGGCGACGGTCATGGCACTTCTCCTGGGGGTCTCGACGGTGGTGGCGGTCAGGCCGCGACGCCGAAGCCGCCGGTCCAGCTGACCTTCTCGTTCGCGGCGAGGGTGATCTGCAGGAAGCCGAGCGACTCCAGCTCGCGGGCGCGGGCGAGGGAGCCCGCGTCGACGGCGCGCAGGCCGCCGGAGGTGACGATCGCGGCCACCGCCTCCTTCGCGTCCGCGTCGTCCCCGGCCACGAGGACGGTCGTGGGCACCGCGCCGACCGTCCCGGACGCGAGGGTGCCGGCGAAGTTCGTGTTGAACGCCTTGACCACGCGGGCGCCGGGCAGGGCGGCGGCGATCTCCGCGGCGGCCGAGCTGTCGGCGGGCACGACGAGGGAGTCGAAGGTCGAGAAGTCGAGCGGGTTCGTGATGTCGACGACGACCCTGCCGTCGAGCTGCTCGCTCCGCTCCCGGAGGACATCGGCGACGGCCGGGTAGGGGACCGCGAGGACGACGACGTCGCCGGCGACCGCGGTGGCCGGGTCGCCGGAGCCGATCAGCTGGACGGTGTGGCCGCCCTTCGCGGCGACCGCCGCGATGGCGCTGCCCATGCTGCCGGTGCCGATGATCGTGAGGTGTGCCATGTCGGTGCTCCAGGTGCTGTAGTCGCTTGTTGTTACAACCAACCGTGCACCAGATTCACTTGTTCCGTCAAGTGACGCGTACGCTCGGGGCATGACCGGGACGCCGTGGCTGGACGAGGAGGAGCAGGCGGCCTGGCTCCGCTTCGTCGCGGTCGTCGAGCTGCTGCCCGGCGTGCTCGACCAGCAGCTGCGGCGCGACGCCGGGCTCACGCACTTCGAGTACATGGTCCTGGCGATGCTGTCCGAGGCGCCCTCGCGCACCCTGCGGATGGCCGTGCTGGGGCAGCGCGTCAACGCCACGCTCCCCCGGCTCTCGCACGTGGTCCGCCGTCTCGAGGACCGCGGCCTCGTCGAGCGCCGGCCCTGCCCGGGCGACGGCCGGGCGACGAACGCGCACCTCACCGACGCCGGGTGGGACGTCCTCGTCGGGGCCGCCCCCGGTCACGTCGAGACGGTCCGCCGCCACGTCGTCGACCCGCTCACCCGGCAGCAGGTCGACCAGCTGCGGCGCATCGCCGAGGCGATGCTCACGCGCGTCGACCCCGAGGGGCGCATGACGGCGCGCGACGACACGCAGGACGGCGACGCACCCAGCGACTGAAGGGGACCCGTCAGGTCCCGGGCGACGGCAGCTCCGCCGCCGCCATCGCCGCGAAGCGCTCGCCCACGACCCGGTGCGTCGCCGCGTCCGGGTGCAGCCGGTCCGGCAGCGGCCGCTCGACGGCGTCGTCCTCGCCGTACAGCGAGCGCCCGTCGACCAGGTGCAGGTGCGGGTCCTCCGCCGCGCGCTGCTCGACGATGCGCGCGAGCTCGGTGCGCACCGTCGACAGCGTGAGCCGGCCGCGCGCGACGTCGGCGGGGTCGCCGGTCGCGGTGAAGGCGAGCCGGCCCTCGCCGAGGGCGGCCACGTCGAAGGAGCCCGGCCCGGGGGTGTGCTCGTGGATCGGGCACAGCAGCGGCGACAGCACGACGACCGGGGTGTCGGGGTGCGCCTCGCGCAGCGTGTCGAGGAAGCCGTGCACCGCCGGGCCGAAGGCACGCATGCGCATGACGTCCCCCGTCACGAGGTTGATGCCGATCTCCACGCTCAGCAGGTCCGCGGCCGTCCCGCCCATCGTGCGGGCCACGAACGGGTCGAGCATCGCCCCGCCGCCGAACCCGAGGTTGACGAGGTCGAGCCCCACGAGCCGCGCCGCCGTCGCCGGCCACGTGCCGGTCGGGGAGGCGGCGTTCGACCCCTGGCTGATGCTGCTGCCGTGGTGCACCCACCGGGGGCGACGGTCCGCGGGCGCCGGCGCGAGGGGTGCGTCGGCCCGCAGCGCGAGCAGCGCCGTCTGCTCGTTGTGCGGCAGCCACACCTCGACGTGCTTGTCCCCCGCGGGCAGGCCGCCGAAGACGAGCGTGCACACCGGCCCCTCCTCGGTGCGGCTCGTGCCGGTCGCGAGGTCGACGGTGAGGGTGCGTCCGCCGCTCGCCGTCGCCTGGGAGACGAGCCGCCCGTCGACGACGAGGTCGTACACCCCGCGCGGGCGACGCGGGGCGCCGACGTAGCCGAACGTCGTCGGGGACGTGTCGAGCTCGATCCGGGTCGCCGCGGTGCGGACGGCGAGCCGCACGCCCGCCGGCTGCACCTCGACGGCCGCGAGCTGCGGGTCGCTGTTCTGCGCCCGCGCCCACCGCGGCAGCCGGTGCGGGAGGAGCCCGTCGGCGGTCGGCTCGGCGTCGAGGCAGCCGCGCAGCAGGTCGACGGTCACCGGGACCGTGAGCAGGTCGCCCGGGTCGTCGCGCATGCGGCGATTAGACCGCAGGTCTGCGGGTAGGGCCCACGACGGGTCCCGGTCGGGACCCGGCAGCAGGGGCCGGCGCCCGAGGCTGCGCACCGCGTCGCCGCCGGCCCTCCCGAGGGAAGGCGGACGAGCCATGAGGACCGACCGGATCGCGGAGCCGTGGGGCACGCGGGCACTCGTCCGCTGATGGGGGACGGACTTCGCTCGCGGGCCGGCGTCCCTCCCGAGGAGCTCGGCAGCACGCGGATCGTGCTGCGGCCCATCGGCACCCCGCTGCCGCTGGGGTTCCTCGGCCTGTTCGTCGCGACGACTGCGTTCGCGGTCCTCCAGCTCGACTGGCTGCCGGAGGACCAGGGACGGCTCGTGGCACTCGGCGCACTGCTCTTCACGGTGCCGCTGCAGGCGCTCGCGTCGGTCTTCGGGTTCCTCGCCCGCGACCCGGTCGCCGGCACCGGCATGGCGGTGCTGTCGGGCACGTGGGCGCTCGTGGGCTAGGCGAGCCTCACGAGCCCGCCCGGCACGTCGAGCGCCGGGCTCGGTGTGCTGCTGCTGCTGTCCGCGGGCGCCCTGCTCGTGCCGGCGGCCGCCGCGAGCCCCAAGGTCGTCCCCGCGACGGTCATCACGACGTCCGCGCTCCGCTTCGCCCTCACCGGCGTCGCGGAGCTCACGGGGTCGTCGACCTGGTACGCCGTGGCGGCGGTCGTCGGCCTCGCACTCGGGGCGCTCGCGCTGTACGCCGCGCTCGCACTGGAGCTGGAGGACGCCCGGCACCGCACCGTGCTGCCGCTGCTGCGGCGGGGGCCCGCCGGCCGGGCGCTCGACGGCGGCGTCGGGGACCAGGTGCGACAGGTCCGGCACGAGGCGGGGGTCCGCAACCAGCTGTAGGCACCGGCCGCAGGCCCGGCCCGACAGCCCTCGCACGGCAGCGGCCGCCGCACCCGAGGGTGCGGCGGCCGCTGTCGTCGTTCCGCCGTCGTGCCGCGGTCGTGCCGCGGTCCTGCCGGGGTCGGCTACAGGCTGTCGGCCAGGCGGCGCAGCTCGGTCGCGAGCGCCTCCTGGTCGTCGGCCGTCAGCTGTCGGGCCTGGGCGAGAAGTGTGGCGCGCGCCGCCGGGCGCTGCCGCTCGGCGAAGCCCTCGGCACGGTCGACGAACTTCGCGACGTCCCGGGCCCGGCTGCCCGTCAGCGCACCGGCGCGCACGGCCTGGTCGTAGCGGGCCCGCACCAGGGTGAAGCTCGGCGCGTGCTCGATCGGCTCCTGCGCCTGCGCGTTGAGCTCGTCGACGTCCGCCGCGGCGGCGGCGGCGATCTCGTTCGCGCTCAGCACGTCCGTGCCGGTGAGCGCCCAGCTGTCGAAGCCGAGGAAGATCTCGTTGCCGAAGACGTTGCCGTTGTACCAGTAGCTCGACCAGTACCCGCCCTGGTGGAACGTCTCGTCGTCGTACGGCCCGCGGTCGAAGAACGCGATCTCCTCCGGGTTGGCCGAGTCGGTGAAGTCGAACACCGACGTGCCGCCCTCGTACCAGGCCTGGACCATGACGTCGCGGCCCGGGACGGGCACGAGGTTGCCGTTGTGCGCCACGCACGTCTCGTTCGTCGCCTGCACGTTCGGGATCTTGTAGTAGCTCTTCCACACCAGCGACGGCGCGCCCGACGCGTCCCGCTCGATGTCGTAGATCGCGTTGGCGCCCCAGTTGGCCGGGTCGGTCGGACGGCACCGCGCCCCGACACCCCCGCCCCACTCGTCGGTGAAGACGACCTTCGTCCCGGCGTCGTTGAAGGTCGCGGAGTGCCAGTACGCGAAGTTCTCGTCGGTGGCGTCCGCGACCCGCACCGGGTTGGCCGCGTCGGTGATGTCGAGGAGGATCCCGTCGCCCTGGCACGCGCCGGCGGCGAGGCCGATGGCCGGGTACGCCGTGATGTCGTGGCAGGCCGCCGTGGCGGAGACCCGCTGGCCGCCGGCGGCGTAGCCCTCGCCGGAGGCGCGGGGGTCGTCGGCCGGCAGGGTGGCCTGCGTGCCGCCGGGGTTGAGGCCGGCGATGCTCGTCTCGCTCGCCATCACGCGCGGGCTGCTCGTGATGCGCGCGGCCGCCGGGTCCGCGAGCGGCACCTCGATGACGTCGATGCTGTAGCGGGAGCTCAGCGGGTCGGTCGTCGACTGCGTGTTCACGCAGCCGGCCAGCTGCTCGGCGGGGCGGACGCCGCTCGTGCCGGAGTTGTAGACCCACACCCGGTCGGTGACCCCCGGCTGGGTGACGAGGGTGTGCGTGTGCGAGCCGCGGCACGTCTGCACGCCGCCGACCTGGACCGGGGCGAGCGGGTCGCTGATGTCGAAGATGCGGACGCCGCGGAACACCGTCGCCGTCGGGTCCGTCGAGCAGTCGACCCGCCCCGCACCGGACTCCACCGACATGAAGAGCAGGTCGCCGTACACCGACACGTCGCCCTGGCCACCCGGGCAGTTGACGGTCGTGCGCAGCACCGGCGCCCCCGGGTCGGACACGTCGTAGACCCCGAAGCCGCGGTAGTTCCCGGAGAAGGCGTAGTCGCCCTGGAACGCGAGGTCGGAGTTGATGTTGCTGTAGTTGAAGGCACCCGCCGCCCCGGTGTAGGCGGGCTTGGAGCGCTCGGCGAGCAGCTCCATGCCGACGCCGACCGTCTCCGCGTCGCGCAGCGGGTCGGTGAACGCCGCGCCGTCCGTGCCGGACTGCGTGCCGGGCGCGAGGCCCGCGCGCGGGTCCGGCTCGGCCTGCGCGGCGGCGACGCCGGCGGGGACCAGTGCGAGGGCGAGCGCCCCGGCGACGGTGGCCGCGCGCAGGCGCGCGGACCGGGTGGACGGATGTCTCGTCATGTGTGCCCTCATCTCGCGACGGGCCCCGAGGGGTGGGACCCGAACTCCGCCGCCCGCGCCGTTGCGGTCCGCTGACCGGGTTAACCTTTGCCGCGCCGTCCGGCAGAATCAAGACCCTGAACCGGACGACCGGTCGAGAGGGAGCGAATGCCCGGATCTTCCCGTACCGCCCTGTACGCGGCCGTCGTGGCGCTCCTCGGGGCGGGCGCGCTCGCCGGGTGCTCGGCCGCCGCGGAGCCGCAGGCGCTCCCCTCCGACGTCGTCCACATCCAGCCGGGCGCACCGGGCGAGCCCAACGAGGTGCTCTCCGAGGCACCGGTCGAGGCGGAGGAGGTCTTCGCCGACTCCCCCTTCAGCGAGGCTGACGTCGCCTTCATGCGCGACATGCAGGTGCACCACGAGCAGGCCCTCGCCATGACCGCGCTCGTCGCGGACCGCACCGACGACGAGCAGCTGCGGCTCTTCGTGCAGCGGATGGACATCTCCCAGACGGCGGAGCTCGAGCAGCTCGAGCGGATGCTCGCCGAGCACGACGCGGCGGTGGAGCGCGGCGGCGCGGACCACGGTGGGCACTCGGGGGACCACGGCGGCGACCACTCGGGCATGCCCGGCATGCTGAGCGAGGAGCAGATGGCGGCGATGGAGGCCGCCTCCGGCGACGAGTTCGTCCGGCAGTTCCTCGTCGGCATGAGCGCGCACCACGAGGGCGCCCTCGCGATGGTCGAGGAGCTCATCGCGACCGACGGCGCCGCGGAGGACCCCCGCCTGTGGGAGTTCGCGCAGCACGTCGACTCCGACCAGCGCATCGAGATCGACCGGATGGCGCGGATGTACGCGGAGCTGCCGGAGGCGTAGCCGTCCGGCGGCGGGTGAGGCGCGGGAGCGCGCCCTCGACGCCGCACGCCGGCCGCTGCCGGGCTCCGCCGTCCCGGCGGGCCCACGCGGCGAGGGCAGGCGTCGCCGATGGTGCCCGGACCTCAGGCGAAGGGGTTGACCCACGTCGCCGCCGTGAAGCGCGCGAAGTCGGAGTCGGCGCTCACGACCGGCAGGCCGTGCTGGACCGCGAGAGCCGCGAGCAGCGCACCCGGCACGAGGATGCCGGTCACCTCGTGGTCGACGAGGAGCCACCGGAGGACCGAGCACGTCGCGGCGGTGACGTCCGGGAGCCGGGCGGCGGGTGCCGCGAGCCAGTCCTTCACATGACCCGCGGCGGCCTGCGCCGACAGCGGGTTCGCCATGACTCCCGGGTGGGTGCTGATGCGGAGGAAGGCGGCCAGGCTCTGCCACGGCAGCCCGACGCGGACGTCACCGTTGAGGTGCTCCTCGAGGAACGCGCGCGCACGGTCGTGGTGCCGCGTCGTGGAGACGACCGCCTACAGCAGGACGTTCGCGTCGAGGATCACGCGTCGTCCAGCACGTCGAGGACCTCGCCGATGTCGCTGAGGTCGACCCGGGCTCCTGTCGCCGCGGTGCGCTGCCGGAACGGGCGGGTGTCCCGCCGGCGCGCCATGCCCCGCCGAGCAGGCAGCACGACCGCCTCGCTCGTGCCGAGGCCCTCCTCCCGCCGAAGACGCGCGACCTCGGCCTCCACGTCGGGGGTGAGCGTGACCGTCGTCCGCATGCGCTCAGGGTCGCACCACTGGTGCGAGGTGCACCTCACCACCGTGCGAGCAACGTGCGGGTGCTGGGCGGCGTACCCTCCGCAGCGTGTTCGTCGAGAAGCTGCGCGAGGACCTCACCACCGCGATGCGGGCCGGCGACCAGCTGCGCGTCGGCACGCTCCGCATGGTCCTGACCGCCGTCCGCGAGGCCGAGGTCGCCGGCAAGCAGCAGCGCACCCTGTCCGACGCGGAGGCGCAGAAGGTCGTCGCCAAGGAGGCGAAGAAGCGCCGCGAGTCCGCGCAGGTGTACACCGACGCCGGTCGTCCCGAGCTGGCCGAGCGTGAGACCGCCGAGGCGGCGGTGCTGGAGGAGTACCTGCCGCAGCAGCTGTCGCCCGCCGAGCTGCAGGCGCTGGTCGACGAGGTGCTCGCCACCGAGGGGCTGACCGGCATGCAGCAGATGGGCGCGGCGATGAAGGCCGTCAACGCGAAGGTGGCCGGCCGGGCCGACGGCGGCGCCGTCGCCGCAGCCGTGCGCTCGCGCCTGGCCTGAGCACGCGAGCGCGAGCCGGACGCGTCAGCCCGAGCGGCCGAGCCCCGCGTTGCGGGCGCGCTCCGCGGCCTCGGCCCGGTCCGCGACCCCGAGCTTGGCGAGCACGCTGGAGACGTGGTTGCGCACCGTCTTGTCCGACAGGAACAGCTCGCGGGCGAGGCGCCGGTTGTCGTGCCCGCGGGCCAGCAGCTCGAGGACCTCACGCTCCCGCTCCGTCAGCTGCGGGAACACCTGCCGACCCGGTGCCGCCGCGAGCCCGCGGAAGTACGCCGCCAGCCGGTCGGCTACGGCCGGGCTGAACACGGCCCCGCCCGCGGCCACCGTGCGGACCGCGGCGAGCAGGTCGTCGCGGCCGGCTCCCTTCACCACGTAGCCGCGGGCACCGGCCTGCATGGCCGCGACGACGGCGTCGTCGTCGGTCGACATGGTCATGACGAGCACGCGGGCGCCCGGCACCGCGGCGAGCACCGCCCGCGTGGCGTCGGTGCCGGAGCCGTCGGGCAGGCCGAGGTCCATCAGCACGACGTCCGGGCGCAGCTCACCCGCGAGCGCGACCCCGCCGGCGGCGTCGTGCGCCTCCCCCACGACGGTGAGGTCCGGCTCGCCGGCCAGTGCGGCGCGCACGCCGTCGAGGAACAGGGGGTGGTCGTCGACGAGGAGCACCCGGTACGTCACGGGGCCACCACCGGCACCGCGACGGGGAGGCGGACCCGCACGAGGGTGCCGTGGTCCGCGCCCGGGCCGACCTCGCACGTGCCTCCGAGCTCCGCGGCCCGCAGCCGCATCGAGGGCACGCCCTGTCCGCCGTCGCGTGCGGCGGCGCCCGCGCCGCGCCCGTCGTCGAGTACGTCGAGCACGAGGGCGCCGGGCGTCGTCTCGACGCGGAGGAGGACCCTCGTGCCGCCGGAGTGCCGGACGGCGTTGACGAGCGCCTCCGACGCGGTCCGGTAGGCGGCGACCTCGACCGCCGCGGGCAGCGGCGGCAACCGCGGCACGTCCACCTCGACGCGGACGTCGGGCGTGGCGACCCGACGCGCCAGCGCGTGCAGGCTGCCGGAGAGGCCGAGCTCGTCGAGCGCGGGCGGACGCAGGTCGTCGCTGACGGCGCGCACGTCGGTCGTGGCGGCCTCCACCCCGGCGCCGGCCGCGCGCAGCAGCGGCTCGACGGGCTGCCCGGCGACCGCGGCGAGCGCGGTGTCCAGCTGCAGGCGAACCCCGGCGAGGGCCGCACCGACGCCGTCGTGCAGCTCGCGACGCACGCGCCGGCGCTCCTCCTCCCGCGCGACGACGACGGCCTCGCGCGAGCGCTGCAGGTCGTGGTGCAGCCGCAGCGCCGCGAGCGACGGCGCGACGAGGCCGCCCACCGACTCCAGCAGCTCCCGGTCGCGCGCGGCGACCTCCCGCTCCCCCGGCCGGGGTGCGACGACGAGCGCGCCGACCTCCTCACCGCGGTGGCGCAGCGTGAGCCGCCACGGCTCACCGACCGGCTCGGGCCCTCCCGCCGTCGCCGCCGTCATCCCCTCCTGTCCCAGCGCGAGCTCCAGGCGCGCCCCGCCGAGGCGGAGGGTCCCGACGACCGTGTCGCACACCGCCGCCGGGACCTCGGCCACGTCGAGCCCGCCGCCCAGGCGCGCGGACAGCGCGCCGAGCACGGCCTGCGGGTCCCCGCGGTCGCCGTAGTACATGCGGTCGACGCCCCGGTGCAGCCGGAGTGCGAGAGGCCGCACGAGCAGGCCGGTGACCCCGGCGGCGAGCGCGACGACGAGACCGGGCCGACCGTCGAGCAGGGGCTGGGCGAGCGCCACGAGCGCGGCGTAGACCGCGGCGAGGCAGACGGCCAGGCTGAGCGCCACGATCCCCCGGCACACGGCGACGTCGAGGTCGTAGAGCCGGTGCCGCGTGGCGGCCACCCCGATCGCCACCGGCACCAGGCACGCCGCCACCGCCTGTGTCCACGCGTCCCAGGGCGCCGGGATGCTGCCGACCACGAGCGTGTGCGCGAGCAGGACGGCGGCCGCGACCGCGACGACGAGCACCTGCCGGCGGGCGAGGCCCGTGGCCCGCCGCACCCGGACGACGAGGGAGGCGGCCGCAGCGAGGAGGGCGCCGAGCAGGAGCACCGCCCCGGCGGGCACGAGCACGCGGGCGAGCGACTCGTCGGTCAGCGGCCGCTCGATGGTGAGCCGGCCCTCGAACGGCTCGGGGAACGCCGCCACCCCGGCCGAGACGAGCAGCGTGCCCACGACGGCCGCCACGGCGGCGGCCCACCACCCCCGGCCCGGGAGCCGGCCGTCGGGGAAGAGCAGCGGTACGAGGGTGAGCAGCGGGGCGGTCGCGAGCACCCACGACCAGCTCTGCACCCACACGGCCACGAGCGCCGTGGTGTCGACCTCGCGGGCGGTGGCCGCCACGGCGGTGGCGCAGACGGTGAGGGAGCCGAAGGCGCCGGCGGCGAGGAGCACCCCGCCGAGGCGGGGGCTGCCGCCCCGGGCGAGCACGACGGCCGCGCCGACGACGGCGTAGACGACGCCGATGGCGGCGTCCACCGGCAGGTGGGCGGCGGCCGGCAGGCCCCAGGCGCCGTCACGCCCGACGACGACGAGCGAGGCGAGGGACGTCACCACGCACGCCAGGGCGAGGGCTGCGGCCCAGGTGCCGCGGCGCGCGACCGCCCGCGCCGGGGACCCGGCGCGGGCGGCGCTGGTGCTCACGCGCGTCACTGTAGGTCTCGCGACCTCAGCGCGGGGTGCGCTCGCGGCGAGCGACGCACGCGAGGAGCAGGGCCACCGCACCGCAGGCCGTGGCGGCCAGCGACCACCACACGTCGTCGGTGATGAGGAAGCGGCTGGCGCCGATGACGACCGAGCCGGCCCCCGCCACCGCGAGCAGGCGGCGGGCGCCGGGGACGAGCACGGCGGCGAGACCGGCGAGGACCACCGTCAGGCTCACCCACGCCATGTCGAAGTTGTGCGCCATGGTCGCGTGCTCGTCGGCCATCGCACGCTGCACCGCGGACTCGCTCACGGCGAAGGTGACGTGCAGCCAGCCGAGGACCGCGACGACCGGTGCGGCGACGGGATCGAGCGCGGGCCGGAGGGCGCGCAGGCTGCGCACGTGGGGCCGCACCGGCAGCGCCCACCACAGCAGCGCGACCGTGACGACGGCGACGCCGGTGACCATGGGCCCGCCGGCGACGGGGGCCATGGCGGACGCCGTGACGGCCGCGAGCAGGAAGCCGACCGTGTGCAGCACCGCGGCGGCGGAGGGCGCGCGGCCCCGCCACCCGGCGACGGTGAGCGGCAGGACGGCGCCGAGCCACAGCGCGGACAGCAGCAGACCCTGCCCGGTCACCTGGTGGAAGAGGTGGTCCGACTCCCTCCCCGTGACGAGCTGGGCGACGGTCGTCGCGCCCCACACGACGGCGAAGAGGCTCGCGAGGGCCGTCGTCACCACGAGGGCGGCGCGGCGGAGGACGGTCGGGCGGCGGCCCGGACCCGCGGGGGCAGGTGCGGTCGTCGGGCGGGTGTGGGAGGCGGGGGTCACGCCCGGGCGGGCGGTGGCCGAGGTGGTGGTGGTCACGTCGTGCTCCTGAGTCGGTCGGGGGTGGTGCCGTGTCGTGACCGACTCTTCGGCGACCGGTGTCCCAGGCACCCGGGCGTGCCGTCCCGACCGTGTCCCGACCGTCATCTCCCGCGGTCCGGGGGTGAGGAGTCGTAGGGGTGCGGGACGCCTCAGCCGTCGACCAGCCGCAGCCCGCTGCGCGCGACGACGTCGCGCGACGGGGCCGGGTCGCCGTCGGCGACCTCCCGCGTGATCTCGGCCTCGGGGAACAGCGCCGGGTCGACGGCCGCGTGCAGCACGACGTACGTCGGCCCGCCCCCGTACGGCGGGTGGAAGGTGCCGGCCGACACGCGGTCGGCGGGCCCGCCGGGCAGGTCGTCGTCCGGGCCCACGAACCACAGCTCGTAGTACTCCCCGCGCGGCAGCTCCGGCAGGTCCTCGGAGTCCACCTCGACGATGCGCCCCTCCGGCGCGAGCGCTCCGGACAGGTCCACGACCGCGCCACCGTCCGCCTCGAGCAGGGCGGTGAACTCCGGCTCGCCCCGCGCGAGGACGTCGTCGTCGTCGCTGAGCGCGGCGCCGACCGCGCCCGCCGCCACGAGGACCGCGGCCGCGGCGGCCAGGGCCAGCACGCCACGCGTCCGCCGCGGGACCGACGACCACGCCGCCGGACGGCGCCCCGGCCGGCGCGCCTCGACCGCAGCCCGCAGGGCCGCCACCCGTTCGGGCGACGGCGCAGCAGGCGCCGGGGCGAGGGCGTCGGCGAGGGTCCGCTCGAGCTCGTCGTCGTTCACGGGTGCACCTCCTCCAACAGCTGACGCAGCCGGCCCAGCGCCCGCGACTGGCCCTGGCGGACGGCGCCCTCCCGGCGGCCCACGACCTGCGAGACCTCGGCGGCGCTGAGCCCGGCGACCAGCCGCAGCCACAGCAGCTCCTGGTCGTCCTCCCGCAGCCGCGCGAAGGCCAGCCTGACCGATCCCGTCAGCTCGGCCGCGAGCACCCCCTCCAGCGGGCCCGGCTCCGGCGCCTCGACGTCGTGGGAGTCCGGCAGCGGTGCCGTGCGGCGGCCACGACGGACGTGCTCGAGCACGACGTTGCGCAGGATGCCGAACAGCCACGCCTCCAGGCGCAGCCCCCGGTCCTCGAAGCGCTCGATGGTCGCGACGGCCCGGGCGAGCGCCTCCGACACCGCGTCGTCGGCGTCGTCGGCGACCGGCAGCCGCCGGCGCGCGTAGGCGAGGAGGGAGGCGTACGAGCGGCGGTAGACGTGCTCCCACGCGTCGGGGTCGAGCGAGCGCACGGACTCGAGCAGGCCTGCCTGCTCGTCCGGGCCCACGCCGGTGAGACTACGCACGTCCTCCCCTCCGCCGAGCCGGGTCGGGGGTGCGGGACCTCGACGGGCCCGCACCCCCGGCCGGTCGGGTCAGCCCGTGAACTGGGCGCGGCCCGTCATCGGCGTCGCCGGCGTGGCGGGGCGGTTGCCGTTCCCGCCGTTGCCGTTCCCGCCGTTGCCGTTCCCGCCGTTGCCGTTGCCGCCGTTGCCGTTGCCGTTGCCGTTCCCGTTCCCGTTGCCGTTCCCGCCGTTCCCGCCGTTGCCGCGCTCGCGCTCGACCGAACCGGCGTCGGGCGCCGGACCGGCGGGACGGGTGGCGCCCCGCTGGTCCTCGTCGTCGCCGAGGTCCTTGACTCCGGCGTCCACGACGGGGCTGCCGGGCTCGGGCAGGTGCGTGAGCGTCGCGCCGCCGTTGTCGGCGAGCGGACCGAGCCGCGGGTCGCCGACGCCCATGACGTCGTCGGTCCCGGCGAGGTCGAACCCGTCACCGAGGACGTTGCCGCCGAGGCTCGTGGCGTCCGCGCCGTCGCCGTCCGCGCCGTCGTTGCCCGCGACGACGCTGTTCCCGAGCGTGAGCGGTCCGGACACGCCGCTCGCGTTCTCCGTGACGGTCACGTGCACGAGCCGGACCTCCTCGGCCACGGCCTCGGCCGCCGCCGCGAGCCCGGCGCCCGCCCCGGCGGCGCTGTTGCCGGAGACGGTGGAGTCGGTGACGGACAGGGCACCGCCGTCGCTGTAGAGCGCGCCGCCGTCGCCGTCGGTGGTGTTGCCGTCGAGCGTGGTGTCGCTCACCGTCATCGTGCCGGTGGCGGAGTTCCACAGGCCACCGCCCTCGTTCGCGGCGGAGTTGCCCGACACGGTCGACCACGACACGTCGACGGTGCCGGCCCCCGTGAGGTGCAGCGCGCCGCCGTTGCCCGGGTTCGCGCCCGTGCTGTTGTCGGCGAGCACCGACGCGGTGACCGTCGTGGTGCTGCCGTCGACCGTGGCCTCGATGCCGCCACCGGCGCGCACGGCGTCGTTGCCCGACACCGACGTCCCGTCGACCTCGAGCGAGCCGCCGTTGGTGAGGATGCCGCCGCCGGAACCGGACGCGCCGTCGGCGCTGTTGGCCTCGACGAGCGAGTCCACGACCACGAGCGCGCCGCCGTCGTTGAACAGGCCGCCCCCGCCCTGGTCGGCGTCGGCCCCCGAGGCGGTGTTCTCGCTGACGTCGGCGTCGGTGACGGTCATGGTGCCCGCCGCGCTGTTCCACAGCCCGCCACCCTCGGCGGCCGCCGTGTTGCCGACGACCGCGGTGCCGGTCACCTCCACTACGCCTGCGCCCGTGAGGTGCAGGCCGCCGCCGTTGCCGGGCGCGGCGCCGGTGGTGTTGCCCGACAGCGACCCGCCGGTCAGCGTCGTCGTGCTGCCCGCCGTGGCCTCGACGCCGCCGCCCGCGCGGACCGCGGTGTTCTCGTCCACGGCGCTGCTGTCGACCTCGAGCGTGCCGGCGAGGGTGAGGATCCCGCCGCCGGAGCCGGCGTCGCCGTCGGCGGCGTTGCCGGTGACCTCGCTGTCGAGCACGACGAGCGCGCCGCCGTTGTTGAACAGCCCGCCGCCGCCGTCGTCCGCGGCGTCGCCGGAGGCGGTGTTGCCGCTGACGAGCGTGCCCGTGACGGTCATCGTGCCGCTGCCGTTCCACAGCCCGCCGCCCTCGAGCGCGGCGGTGTTGCCGGTGACGGTCGAGCCGGTCACGGTCGCCTCGCCGGCGCCCGTGATGTGCAGGCCGCCGCCGTTGCCGGGCGCGGCGCCCGCGGTGTTGTCGCTGAGGTCGATGTCGGTGAGCGTCGTGCTGCCGACGTTCGCCTCGATCCCGCCGCCCGCGCGGACGGCGGAGTTGCCGGAGACCGTCGTGCCGACGACCGTGACGGTCGCCTGGTCGTTGAGGATGCCGCCGCCCGATCCGGCCGCACCGTCCGCCACGTTGTCGGTGACGGACCCGCCCGTCAGCGTCGTCGTGCCGTCCCCGCCGGCCTCCGCGAACACGCCGCCGCCGCCCTGGGTGGCCTCGGCGCCGGAGGCGGTGTTGCCCGTGACGTCGACGCCGTCGAGCGTCATGGTGCCCGCGGCGGAGTTCCACACGCCGCCGCCCTCGGCGGCCGCGGTGTTGCCGGACACGGTGCCGCCGGTGATGGCGACCGTGCCGGCTCCGGTGAGGTGCAGGCCACCGCCGTTGCCCGGCTGGGCGCCCGCGGCGTTCCCGGTGACGTCGGTGTCGACGAGCGTCGTCGTGCTGCCGGGCGAGGCCTCGACCGCGCCGCCCGCGCGCAGCGCGGTGCTGTCGGTGAGCGCGGAGCCGCGCACCTCGAGCACGCCCGCGTTGAGCACCGCGCCGCCGCTGCCGCCACCGGCGGCCGACGGCGCGTCCGCGGCGGTGCCGCCGGTCACGGTGACGTCGAGGAGGGTGAGCGAGCCGCCCGCGAGCACGTGGAACGCCCGGTCGCCGAGGGCGGAGGCGTCGACCGTCGCGCCGTTGCCCTCGATCGTCACGTCGGTGGAGACGTCGAGGTCGCCGGTCGCGCCCGCGTCCTCGCCGGCGCCCGCCACGTCCAGGACGTACGTGGCGCCGGCCTCCAGCACGAGGGTGTCGGGCTCGTCGTCGGCCTCGGCGGCCAGCAGCGCACCGCGCAGCGAGTCGGGGTCGGCGGGGTCGTCACCGAGGACGGGTACGGGCAGGGTCGCGGCGCTGGAGGCCAGGGGGGCCACCACCACCAGCCCTCCCACCAGCACCGGTGCCCCGAGGGCGTACATCAGTCTGCGCACGTCGTGCTCCTTGTCGCGGTCGGCCGTCGTGTCGTACGCAGGTACATGCGCGCGGGACGGCCGGCGTCACACCCCCCGCGCCGCGGACCGCAGCGGGGCGTGGGGGCTCACCCGGATCTCCGGCACCACGCCACCGCTCCACTCCGCCTCCCGGATGGCCTCCTCGGCCAGCGCCCTCGTCGCGGGGTCGAGCCGGTCGACGAAGAGGATCCCGTCGAGGTGGTCGGTCTCGTGCTGCACGACGGCCGACAGCTTGCCGGTGCCCTCGACACGCAGCGGCTCACCGTCGACCGTCCAGCCGGTCGTCACCACCCGCAGGTGCCGGCGGCAGTCGAACGGCAGCCCGGGGATCGACAGGCAGCCCTCCCGCTCGAGCACCTCCTCGTCGCCGACGAGCTGCACGGTCGGGTTGACGACGTGACCGTGCTCGCCGTCGACGACCCACGTGAAGACGCGGAGACCGACCCCGACCTGCGGCGCGGCGATGCCCGCGCCGCCGGCGTCGAGCATCGTGTCGCGGAGGTCGGTGACGAGCCGTCGCAGCTCGCGGTCGAAGTCGACGACCTCGACGGCGCGCTCACGGAGCACCGGGTCGCCGAACAGGCGGATGGGACGGACGGCCACGCGGGCACCTCCACGAGGTTCTCGGGACGGGCGGACGGCACACCCTCGCACCCGGGCCGCCGTGGGGTGCCACCGCTGGGCGGTGAGCACGGCTCAGTGGTGCGCGGCGGGCTCGTGCCCGGCGTGGGACCCGGGCTCGAGCTGGAACGTCGAGTGCTCGACGCTCACCGGCAGCTGCTCGGCGAGGCACGTCTGCAGCGCGTCGAGCACCTGCGGGGCGTGGCCGTCGCGGAAGCAGGAGTCCTCCACGACGACGTGGGCGGTGAGGACGGGCACGCCCGTCGTGATCTGCGTGGCGTGCAGGTCGTGGACGTCGAGCACGTGCGGCACCGCGAGCATCCGGGCGCGCACGTCGCCGAGGTCGAGGCCCGGCGGCGTGCTCTCGAGCAGCACCGCGACGGTCTCGCGGAGCAGCCGGAGGGTGCGCGGCACGATGAGGGCGACGATGACGAGGCTCGCGACGGCGTCGGCCTGCTGCCAGCCGGTCAGCGCGATGACGGCGGCGGCGACGAGCACGGCGACGGACCCGAGCGCGTCGTTGACGACCTCGAGCAGCGCGGCGCGCAGGTTGACGCTGCGCGCCCCGCCGCCGCGCGTGAGCACGAGGACGCCGACGAGGTTGGCCGCGAGCCCGACCGCGCCGAAGACGAGGACGGCGGAGGAGGCGACCTCCTGCGGCTCGGCGAGACGGCCGACCGCCTCGACCGCGATCCACGTTCCCACGGCCAGGAGCACCGCGGCCTGGAGGGTCGCGCCGAGCACCTCCGCGCGCCGGAAGCCCCACGTGCGCCGGTCCGTGGCCGGGCGCTGCGCGAGCGTCGCCGCGACGAGGGCGATGCCGAGCCCGGCGGCGTCGGTGGCGGCGTGGGCGGCGTCGGCCAGCAGCGCGAGGGACCCGGACACGGCACCGCCGACGACCTGCACGACGAGCACGGCCGTCGTGAGGCCGAGGACGACCGCGAGCCGGCCGCGGCCGGTCCCGGCGTCGCCGTGGGAGTGACCGGCGCTCACGGCTGCGACACGCTGCCCCGATCCGCCACCCGGCGATGGTAGGACCGGGCGCGTGGGGCCCCCGCCTCCCACCCGCCGGTGTCCACCGGCGTGCGCTCAGCCCACCGTCAGCGCCGCCGCGGTGCTCGTCGCCGCGGTGTTGCGCGCGGTGGCGTCCACGCGCACCCGGTACGACACCGCACCGGTGGACCCCGCCGTCACCGTGAAGGTGGCGGTCCCGGTCGGACCGGTGGTGGTCTGCTGGACCTGCGTCCACGCTCCCCCCGCGACGGAGCGCTCGAGACGGACCGTCGCGGCCTGCGGGACCGTGACGGCCGTCCTGACGGTGAAGGCGACCCCGACCCGGGGCGAGCGGGTGCTCGGCACGGCCGTCACCCCGGCCGCGACCGCCACCGCGCTCGCGGCGCTCACGGAGTCCTGGTGGCCCGGGACGGCGACCACGCGGGCCACGAGCGCGCCGTTCTCCTTCGGGCGCGCCGCGACGGTGAAGGTGCCGTCCGCCCGGGTGGTGCCCGAGCCGACGAGCACCTCGGCGCTCCCGGTCGCGGGGCGCAGGAACACCTTGACGGGCAGCGACGGGGCGGCCTGCGTGGCACCGTCGCCCGTGCGGGTCACGCGGCCCGTCGCCGTGACGGTGCCGCCCTGGGCGACGGCGGCCGTCGACGTCGTCAGGGTGGTGGCCGTCGCCCAGCTCGTCACCTCGACGGGGCCGACCTCGGTGCGGGCGGCCGGCTGCGCGGGCGTGGCCGCGGAGGTCGCGACGAGCGTCCCGCTGACCAGCGGCTTCACCGCGAGCGACCACGTGCCCGTCGCGCTGGTCGTGGCGGTGCCGAGGGAGGTGAGCGTGGTCGTACCGGCCCTCACGACCCCCACCTGCACGCGGGAGGACGCGAGAGGGCTGAGCTCGCCGCCCTCGTCGCGCTGCAGGGTTCCGGACACCGTGACGGTGCGGCCGTAGAGGGTGCGGGCGCTGCTCGCGGTGGCGGCGAGGCGCGTGACGCTCGGGGTGACGGTGAGCGCGACCGGCGCGGACTCCGCGACCGGGTTGCCCGGGCCCGCGGCCAGCCGGGCGCGCACCGGGCCGGAGGCGAGCAGGACGGGGCTCGCCGTCCAGGCGCCGTCGGCGTCGGTGCGGACGGTGCCGATCGTCCGCGGCGTGGTGGAGCCGGCCTGCGTCTGCAGCAGGCTCACGCTGCCGTTGGCGACGGGGCTGGACACCCCGGTCGACGTGGTCCGCACCGCGGTGCCGGACAGCGAGAGGGTGTCGCCCGCCCACGCCGCCGTGGCGGGGGCCTGCAGGGTGACGGCCGCCGTGCACGCCGCGGCGCGCACGAGCACCTCCGCGGGCGCGGGGGCGGGGTCGAACGGCCCGGCCGCGCGCGTGCGGGCCCCGAAGAGCTGACCGTCGGCGAGCGCGGGCCGGACGGTGACGGACCCCGCCGCCTTCGTGGTGCCCGTGCCGGCGGCCACGGCCGTCGTCGTCGCCGTGCGCCGGAGCACGTCGGTACCCACGCCGAGCACGGGCAGCCCGGACCCGGCGTCGCGGACCGTCGCCGTCACGGGCGTGGGCGCCCCCGCGCAGCCGGTGTGCGTGCCGGTGCCCCCGGCGACGTCGACCTCCACGGTCACCGCCCGGCGCGCGCCCGTCGCGAAGGTGAGGGGGGTCGCGGCGGTGGCCGTCTGCCCGGTGCTGTCGGTGGCGAGGACGGTGAGGGTGACGGCGGTCGTGGTGGCGGCCGGGCACGTCACCGTCGTCTGCACCTCGGTCGGGGTGCCGAGTACGCAGTCGGCGCGCGAGCTCTTCCACTGCACGCCCGCGGTCCGGCCCTCGGGCAGCTGCAGCGTGGTGGAGGCCTGCGTCGGCAGGCCCGGGACGGCGGGGCCGTTGGCCTGCACCGAGACGCCGAGCCTCGTCGGCAGGCCCGCCTGGCCGCCGTCCGTGCCGTCGCCGCCGCCGACGAGGAAGCGGCTGTCGGCGGCGTTCCACCGCGTGTCGAGGTAGGACCCGGCCACCGGGAAGGTGGAGAAGTAGTCGTCGGAGCCGCAGTCGAGGAGCGGCTCGTTCTCCGGCGGGCAGGGGTAGGTGAGCACGACCGACCCGTCGCGGTAGCACATGAGGTCGTACTCGTCGGTGCAGTGACCGGCGGCGGAGCGGTGCGGTGCCGTGGACTGCACGGCCCCGAGGGTGTGGACGAGCTCGTGCGCCTCGGTCGAGTGGTCGGAGCGGCCCCAGCACCCGGCGTCGGTGCGGGCGTACTGCGCGTAGCGGCCGTTGTTGGCGTTGTCCTGACCTGCCCGGTCGTCGGGGTACATGGTCGCGACACCGCACAGGACGGTCGCGTCGGTCCACATGAGGTACTTGCGGGTGGGGTCGGTGTAGCCCTGCGCCTGCAGCGCCCGGATGCTCGAGTCGAAGCTCGCGAGGGCGCCCGCCGGCACGGTGACGTTGAGGACGACGGGCTGGCAGTCGGCCGTGCCGGGTTCGTGCACGAAGCGCACGTCGCGGACGCCGCCGGTGAGCGCCGCCGACCGGTTGAGGACCGTGCCGACCCCGGCGGCCCACGTACGCAGCGACGGCAGCAGGGCGGCGTACCGGTTGGCCGTGCCCACCTCGACGACGTACATCGCCTGCGTGCGGTACCCGGACGTGCCGTCCCCGTCGCACGTCACCGTGCTCGTCGTCGCCACCTCCACCGGGGAGGGGGCACCGAGACCGTCGGCCGCCTCGACGGCCGCCTCGCCGGCGCCGTCGCGGGACAGCGCCTCGGCGGTGCTGACGGGAGCGGTGACGTCGACGCCGGGCGGCGGCGGGTCGGCGTGGGCGCACGCCGGCGGGATGCCCGGGCCGAGGTCGACCCACTCGCCGTGGCACCCGCCGTCCGCGGCCGCGTGGTCGATGGCGGCGTGCTCGTGGGCGGCGTGCTCGTGGGCGGCGTGGTCGTGGCCGGCGAGGTCGTGGCCGGCGACGGCCACCGCGTCCTCGGCGGGTCCGGCGGCCGGCGGAGCACCGAGGCCGACCGCGAGGAGGACGCCGAGTGCGGCGACGACGTGCGAGCGGCCGAGCGGAGCACGGTGACGGCGCACCGACGGCGAGGGGGTCATGCCTGCGCATCGGCACCCGGGGGTCCGCGCGGGACCGTGGGCGCCGCACTGCACTCCCCCGGCGCATCCGCGTCCGCTCCGGCCGGCCCTGTGCGCGGCTCA
The DNA here is from genome assembly GCF_037153975.1 of Aquipuribacter sp. SD81. NCBI lineage: Bacteria > Bacillati > Actinomycetota > Actinomycetes > Micrococcales > Intrasporangiaceae > Aquipuribacter > Aquipuribacter sp. SD81. The sequence goes on along the minus strand of NZ_JBBAYJ010000024.1, from coordinate 16,972 downwards.
GCCCTCCGGGCCGGCGGCCTCCGGAGCGCGGCCGGTCGCGCGACCGGCCGCGGGCACGAGCCGACGCACCACGTCCCAGTACCGGCCCGGCAGCAGCCGCACGAGCAGGTCGCCCGCCACCGCCGACGGCGCGACGAGCACGCGACCCCGGCGACGGCGCACGCCGTCGAGGATGCGCGTCGCCGCACGCTCCGGCGGGTAGGTGAGCAGCCGCTCGAAGGCGGCGAGGTCCTCGGCGGCCTGACGCGGGTCGAGGGCGGTCGCCGGGCGCGCGCTCGCGGCGATCCGGGTGCGGACCCCGCCCGGGTGGACGCTGGTCACCCCGACGCCGAGGGGCTCGAGCTCGTGGCGCAGCGCCTCGGTGAAGCCGCGCAGCGCGAACTTGCTCGCCGCGTACGCCGACTGCCCGGGCGGGGCGAGGAGCCCGAACACGCTCGACACGTTGACGACGTGTGCACCACGGCCGAGCGCGCCGCCGCAGAGGAGCCCGCGGCACAGCGCGACCGGCGCCGCGAAGTTGACGGCGATGACCCGGTCGAACTCGGCCGCGGTCAGGTCGGTGAACCGTCCACCCACGGCGACGCCCGCGTTGTTGACGAGCAGGTCGACGCGCGGCCACAGGCCGAGCACACGGGCCGCGAGCGCGTCGACGGCGTCCCGGTCGGCGAGGTCGGCGACCTCCGTGCGCACGGTCACGTCGCGCCCCCGCGCCACGTGGTCGGCGACGGCGGCGAGCCGCTCGGCGTCGACGTCGACGAGCAGCAGGTGCGCCCCGCGGTCCGCGAGGCGGTGGGCCAGCTGCTCGCCGATGCCGCTCGCGGCCCCGGTGACCACGGCGTGGGCACCGTCGAAGCGGAACGGCGGCAGGGGCACGGGCGACCTCCGGGGCGGTGGGCGGGGCGCCGTCGGACGGCGTGCGGCCATCGTGCACCCCGGGTGGCGCCCGCTCGCAGGCAGGAGGTGTGACGGGCTGTGGGGTCACACTGGGGGCATGCGCCGGACGAGCGGGGGCGGCACCGAGCACGCCGACGTCGTGGTCGTCGGGGCGGGGCTCTCCGGGGTCGGTGCCGCGCACCGGCTGCGGACGGCGCACCCGGGCCGGTCCGTCGTCGTGCTCGAGGCGCGGGAGGCGCTCGGCGGCACGTGGGACCTGTTCCGCTACCCCGGCGTGCGCTCGGACTCCGACATGCTCACGCTCGGGTACCCGTTCCGGCCGTGGCGGTCCGACCGGGCGCTCGCCGACGGCGCGTCGATCCGCGAGTACGTGGCGGAGTCCGCCGACGCGCTCGGCGTCACCCCGCTCGTCCGCTTCTCGCGCCGGGTCGTGGCCGCCGACTTCGACACCGCGATGGCGCGCTGGAGGCTCACCGTCACCGACCCGCGGACCGGCGTGGAGCACCGGATGACGTGCGGCTTCCTCTACGCGTGCACCGGCTACTACGACTACGAGCACCCCCACGACCCCGACATCGACGGCCTCGCCGACTTCGCGGGGCCGGTCGTGCACCCGCAGGCGTGGCCCGACGGCCTCGACGTCCGCGGCCGGCGGGTCGTGGTCGTCGGGTCCGGCGCGACGGCCGTGAGCCTCGTGCCGGCGCTGCTGCGCGACGAGCACGGGGCGGCCCACGTCACCATGCTGCAGCGCTCGCCCAGCTGGGTGGCGGCGGTGCCGGGGACGGACCGCACCGTCGACCGGCTGCGGCGGGTCGTGCCGGTACGCGCGGCGCAGCGGGTGGCGCGCGCCCGCAACGTGGTGCGGCAGGTCGTGTCGTACGGGTTCGCGCGCCGGTTCCCGCGCGCGGCGGGACGGCTCCTGCGGGGGCTGGCGGCGCGGGCGCTCGGGGGCGACACAGGACTGGTGGCGGACCACTTCACCCCGCGCTACGACCCCTGGGACCAGCGGCTGTGCTGGGTGCCCGACGGCGACCTGTTCGCCGCGGTGCGCTCGGCGCGGGCGGACGTGGTGACCGACCGCATCCGGCGGGTCCTGCCGGACGGAGTCGAGCTGGTGTCCGGCCGCGTGCTGCCCGCCGACGTCCTCGTCACCGCGACGGGGCTGCGGCTGCTCGCCCTCGGCGGTCTCGCCCCGCGGGTCGACGGCGTCGAGGTCGACCTGTCGGAGCAGCTGGTGTGGAACGGCACCATGGTGACCGGGCTGCCGAACCTCGCCTTCTGCATCGGCTACGTGAACGCGTCGTGGACGCTGCGGGCGGACCTCAGCCACCGGGTCGTGTGCCGCGTGCTCGCGTGGGCCGACCGGCGCGGGTACGACGCGGTCGTGCCGCGGGACCCGACGGGCCTGCGACGGCAGCCGCTGCTCGGGCTCACGTCCGGCTACGTGCGGCGCTCGATCGACGCGTTCCCGCACCAGGGCGACCGGACGCCGTGGCGCGTGCGGCACAACTACCTGCTCGACGCCCCGGCGACGCTGCTCGCGCGGCCCGGGCGGAGCCTCGTGCCGGTCACGGCCGACGTCGACGGCTGCTGAGCCAGCGGCTGGGCGCCGGCGGGACGGGAGCGCCGTCAGGAACTGTCCGCTGAGCGACAGACAGGCGGAACCCCAGGTCACTACGCTGCGGGCGCCGCGCCCATCCCGCACGGCGTCGCTCGGGGAGAACCGGGGGTGCGCATGGTCGCGACGACAGCCGTCGAGGACCCCGGCGCGGACGGACGTCCGGGTGGTCGCTGGGCCGTCCTGAAGGCGGTGGCGGGCAACCGCGACCTGCGGCGCGTGCAGCTGGCCTTCCTCGGCTCCGCCATCGGCGACTGGGCGTACGCGACGGCCATCCTGGTGTGGGTCTTCCAGCAGTCGGGCGCGCACGTCGTCGGCGTCTGGGTGGGGGTGCGCTTCCTCCTGGGCGCGCTGACGGCACCACTGGGGGCGCTGCTCGCGGACCGCTGGCCGCGGCGTCGGCTCATGATGGCGACGGACGCCGTCAGGGCGCTGCTCGTCGCGGCCGTCGCGGTGCTCGTGGCCTCCGGTGCGCCGCTGCTCTCGGTGCTCGTGCTGTCGACGCTCGCCTCGCTGCTCAGCTCGCCGTTCCTCATCGCCCAGCGGGCTCTCCTGCCGTCCCTCGCGGCGACCCCGGCCCAGCTCACGGCCGCCAACGGCGTGCACAGCACCATCGACAGCACGGCGGCCTTCGCCGGTCCGGCGCTCGCCGCCGGGCTGCTCGTCGTCCTCGACGTCCCCGTCGTGCTGTGGTTCAACGTCCTCACGTTCCTGTGGTCCCTGGCCCTCGTCAGCCGCGTGACGGTGCCCTCGCGGCCGGAGGCGACGACCGGGAGCGACGCGGCGGCCGACCCCGGTCCGGCCGGCGCCTCCGCGACCACCGAAGAGGCAGCTGCGGCGAAGGAGACCTTCCTGGCCGAGACCATGGCGGGCTTCGCCGCGATCCGGCGGGACCGAGCGCTCCTGCTGTCCACGGTGCAGGTGGCGCTGCAGACCCTGGTCGCGGGGGCGTCCCCGGTCTTCCTCGTCGTGCTCGCGGCCGAGGTGCTCGGCTCCGAGGAGGGAGGGCTCGGCGCCCTCAACGCGGTGATCGGGATCGGGTCCGTCCTCGGTGGGTTCGTCGCCATCTCGCGGGCCGGCAAGGAGACCCTGGGCCGGGACATGGTCGTGGGGGTCGTGCTGTGGTCCGCCCCGCTCCTGCTCATCAGCGTGTGGCCGGTGGCGGCGGTCTGCTTCCTCGCCGTGGCCCTGCTCGGTCTCGCCAACCCGCTCGTCGACGTCAACGTGGACACCATCTTCCAGCGCCTCACCCCCGACCGGATGCTCGGCCGCGTCTTCGGTGCCCTGGAGTCGTGCGTGATCGGCACGATGGCGCTCGGCGCCTTCCTCATGCCGTTCGCGCTCGAGCTGGGGCTGCGGGTCGGCCTGGCGGTCCTCGCCGCGCCCGTGGCGCTGGTCGCGCTGCTCTCCCTGCCGACCATGGTCCGGCTGGACCGGACCATGACCGCGCCGCCGGGCCTGGACCTGCTCCGCTCCGTCGACCTCTTCGCGCCCCTCGACCCGGCGACGACCGACCAGCTGGCCCGGGCCCTGGGTCACATGCGCTTCGGGGTCGGCGAGGTCCTGCTGCGCGAGGGGGAGACCTCCGAGCTCTTCTACGTCGTCGAGTCCGGTCTGGTCGAGGTCCGTCAGGGCGAGCGGGTGCTGCGCACCGAGGGCCCCGGGGAGTACTTCGGCGAGATCGGCCTGCTGCGGGACGTCCCCCGGACGGCCACCGTGACCGCGCTCGAGGACACCGTCGTCCGCACCCTGTCGCGTGAGGACTTCCTGCAGGCGGTCAGCGGTCACTCGGCGGCGCGGACCGCGGCCGAGTCCGTCGTCGCACGGCGGCTGGCGGCCTGACCCGTCGGCGCCGGGCCGTCACGAGCCGGTGAGGCAGGCCCACGCCGCACCCGTTTGCCGCGGGGGCCACCGGGCAGGAGTGGCGTGGCACCGACAGACGAACGAGGAGGCAGCCATGGCCGACGCCCACGTCGTGCAGGACGCGACCACCCCCGCCGAGCGCCCGCCCATGCGGGAGAGCAACGAGGCGGAGCCGGACCAGCTCGACGTCGCCCGCACGCAGGGCGACGCCTACGGCGAGGCCCTGGAGGCCATGGCCGCGGAGGACGGCGCCGTCACCGCACGGGCCGGGAACTACGTCGTCGCGTTCGTCAACGAGCAGGCCGAGGGGATGTACGCGCCCGCCGACGGCGGTGGGCTGGAGTGGCGGGAGGCGCCGGAGGAGGCGAACGCCCACCTCGAGGTCGCCGTCGCGGACGGTGCCGACGGACGCTTCGTGCCCGGTCTCGACGTGACCGTCACCGTGCTCGACGGGGACCGCGAGCTGTTCACGCACCCCGCACCGTTCCTGTGGCACCCGTTCCTCCACCACTACGGCTTCAACGCGCGCATCCCCTCCGCGGGCCCGTTCACCGTGCGGGTGCGGATCGAGCCGCCGGCGTGGATGCGCCACGACCCGGTCAACGGCAGGCGATACGCCGACCCGGTCGAGGTGACGTTCGCGGACGTGGAGTTCGAGCCCGGCACGAAGCCGAGCCCCGACGCCACGCCGCGCGGGGAGCCGACGGCCTTCGCCGGCTGACCCGGGGGGGGCGGGACGCGCCCGCACGCCGGCTGGCGCGTCGGCGAGGGCGAGCGACACGATGACCGCGTGGGTGGTGCGGCGTGCTCCTGACGTGCACCGTCCTGCGCCCGGACCCGCCGGCCGCGGTGGTGCCGTGGGAGCCGGTCGGGGCGACCTGGTGGCAGGCGGGTCGCAGCAGCGACGGCCGGTCCCGGGTGCCGGACCCTGACGGGCGCGTCCGGTCGGTCCTCGCGATCTGGCGGCACGAGGACGACGCGCTGACCGGCCCGCCGGTCACCGCGGGCGTCGAGCGCTGGCACGCGGTGCTCGACGTGAGGTCGTCCCACGGCGACGTCGTCATGGCGGGGGGCGCGCGCCCCTTCGACGGGCTCGTCGCCGGTCCCGCGCCGGCCGGTGCCGTCGCCCTCGTCACGGTCGCGGGCAGCAGCGCTGACGAGGGCCGCGAGCGGGAGTTCGCCCGGCGCTTCCAGCACGTCGGACGGGACCTCGCCCGGGCGCCCGGCCACCTGCTGACCCTCGTCCACTCCCCCACGGGGACGACGAGCATCGGACCGGTGGTCGTCCTGTCGGTGTGGCGCGACCTCGCCGCCGGGCTGCACTGGGCGTACACGGGCTCGCGCCCGCACACCGCCGCCGTGGCCCGGCAGGCCGACGCGCGCCTCGTCGGGGTCAGCGCGTCGCTGCGGTGCGCGGTCGTGTCGAGCCGTGGGTCGCTCGGCGGGCTCGACCACGGTGCAGCGGACTCCGTCCGTGGCTGAGGGCAGCGGCGCGGTCCCCGACCCCGGCGACGAGGCGGTCCGCCTGCTCACCGAGCTCGTGGGCGTCGACTCGGTCAACCCCGGCCTGGTCCCGGGGGCGGCCGGGGAGCGGGAGGTCGTCGACCTCCTCGCGGCGCGCCTGCAGCGGTCCGGGTTCGCCACGACCGTCGTGCCGGCCCCGGGCGACGCCGACCGGCCGAGCCTCGTCGCCGTGCCGTCGGGCCCGCCGGCCGGCCCGACGCTCGTGCTCAACGGCCACCTCGACACCGTCGGGGTCGAGGGGATGGCCGAGCCGTTCGCCGCCCGGGTCGACGGCGACCGTCTGCACGCGCGCGGGGCGGCGGACATGAAGGGCGGCGTCGCCGGGCTCGTCGTCGCGGCCGAGGCGCTGGTCGCCGCCGGCGCGCCGGTGCGGCCGGTCCTCGCACTCGTCGCCGACGAGGAGGACGCGAGCCTCGGCAGCGAGGCCGTCGTCCGGGCGCTGCCGGACCTCGGCGTCCACCCCGCCGTCTGCCTCGTCGCGGAGCCGACGGACCTCGCCCTCTGCCGGTCGGTGCGCGGCTTCGCGGTCGTGCGGGTCGCGCTGCCCGGCCGGGCCGCGCACAGCTCCCAGGCCGAGCAGGGGGTCAACGCCGTCGCGCACCTCGGGCGGCTGCTCGTCGCGGTCGAGGAGCGCGCCGCGGCGGTCCGCGCGGCCGGCGGCGACCTCATGGTGACCGTCGCCCGGGGCGGCACGTCACCGTTCGTCGTGCCGGACGCGGCGGAGTGCCTCGTCGAGCTGCGCACGACCGCCGAGCAGGACGCCGCCACGGCGCTCGACGTCGTCCGCGGCCTGCTCGACCCCGCGTGGCGGGCGAGCGCGGAGACCGTCATGCACCGGGACGGCTGGTCGCTCGACACCGACGGCCCGGCCGCCGACCTCGCGGCGCGGCTCGGCGCGTCCCTCGGCACCGGCGCGACGTTCGACGCGCCGTACTGGCTCGAGGCGCCGCTGTGGCAGGCCGTCTGCCCGACGCTCGTGTGCGGGCCGTCCGGCGGCGGGCTGCACGCCGTCGACGAGTGGGTCGACCTGCGGCAGGTCCGACGGTTCGCCCGCGCGCTCGTCGAGGTGCTGTCGGGAGGCCCGGCACGTGCCGACTGACCCGCGGGCCCTGCGCGGCGACGCCCCGCTGCTCGACGCGTGGCTGCGCTTCCACGAGGACGCCCCGACGCCCTTCACCATCCCGGGGCACAAGCAGCGCCACGACCTCGTCGGCGACGTGGTCGCGGGCGACGTCCCGCTGTACGCGGGGCTCGACACGATGAAGCTGACGGCCGGGGTGCTCGCCGGCGCCGAGGCGCGCGCGGCGCGGCTGTGGGGCGCGGACGTGTGCCGGTTCTCCACCGGCGGCGCGACGCACGCCAACCAGGCCGTCGCGCTCGCGCTGGCCGGCGACGGCGACCGCGTCGTGGTGAGCCGCACCCTGCACCGCTCGATGCTGCTCGGCCTCGTGCTCGCCGGTCTCACCCCGGTGTGGGTGCGACCGGAGGTCGACACCACGACCGGGCTCCCGCTCGGGGTGGCGCCGGCGACGGTCCGGGCGGCCCTACACACGCACCCGGACGCGCGGGCGGTCGTGGTCGGCGACCCCTCGTACGTCGGCACCGTCGGTGACGTCGCGGGGCTCGCGGAGGCGGCGCACGAGCACGACGTGCCGCTCGTGGTGGACGCCGCGTGGGCCGCGCACTTCGGCTTCCACCCCGCGCTGCCGCGACACGCGCTGCAGCTCGGCGCCGACGTCGTCGTGACGAGCGCGCACAAGACGCTGCCGGCGTGGAGCCAGGCCGCCCTCGTCCTCGCCCGCCTCGACCGGGTCGACGCCGCGCGCCTCGACGCCGGCGTGGAGGCGACCGCGACGACCAGCCCGGCCGGGGCGGTGCTCGCGAGCACCGACGCGGCCCGCGCGCTGCTCGCCCGCGACGGCGAGCACCTCCTCGGCGAGGCGGTCGCGGTGGTGCGGCGGGCGCGGGAACGGCTGCGGCAGGTGCCGGGGCTCGCGGTGCTCGACGGTGAGGCGGTCGACCCGCTCAAGCTCACGCTCGTGCTCGCCGGGACCGGCGCGGACGGCAACGCCGTGGAGCAGGACCTGCTCGCCGCGGGCCTGCCCGTGGAGTCCGCGGATCGAGACGTGCTCGTCGCGGTCGTGTCGCTCGCGGACACCGGGGCGTCGGTCGGTGCGCTCGTCGACGTCCTCGTTCGGTCCCTCGAACGGCGCCGGGGCCCCGCGCGACCCGTCGCCGGACCGGCGGCGTATCGCGTCGAACCCGTGCAGGCCGTGTCCCCGCGCGAGGCGTTCTTCGCCGCGTCCGAGCCGGTCGACGTCGCCGCGTCCGTCGGGCGCACCAGCGCGGAGCTCGTCGCGCCCTACCCGCCCGGGATCCCGGTCCTCGCGCCGGGTGAGACCGTCACCGCCGAGGTCGTCGACGCGCTCCGGCAGGCGCGCGCGGCCGGCGTCCGCGTCGCGTACGCCGCCGACCCGTCGCTCGCGACGCTGCGCGTCGTGCGCTGAGCCCTCGCCCCCGGGCGGACGGACGACGTCAGCGGCTCCGGCGCGCGACGTCACGACGTCACGGCGTCACGGCGGCGGTGGCAGCGGGTCGACCTCGCAGGTGCCGGACTGAGTAGGTGGACCGCGACCTCCGGTCGGCACGACCCGACAAGGAGGAGGGGTGCTGTCCCACCCATTCGTCGGCCGCGAGGCCGAGCTGTCCGTGCTGTCCGAGAAGGTGCAGGCGGGCCGGCACGTGGTGGTACGCGGCCCGCCGCTGCTCATCCACGGTGGAGGCGGGCGGCCGCCGCCGCGCGAGCGCGTGCGGCCACGCCCGACGGGGGTGAGGGTGGCGGCATGACCACCGGCCCCACGCCCGCCTCGTCCACGGTCACGCTGCCCCGCGGGGTCGAGATGCCCCTGCTCGGGCTCGGCACGTGGCAGGCCTCGGGCGAGGAGGTGTACCGAGCCGTCCGGACGGCCCTCGACCTCGGCTACCGGCACGTCGACACCGCGACGATGTACGGCAACGAGGCCGACGTCGGCCGCGCCGTCGCGGACTCCGCCGTCCCCCGCGAGGAGGTCTTCCTCACGACCAAGCTGCCGCCGTCCCGGGCGGCCGACGCCCGCGAGGTGCTCGACGACAGCCTCCGGGCCCTCGACGTCGACGCGGTCGACCTCTGGCTCGTCCACGCCCCGCCGGGTGGGCAGGCGAGCCCGGAGACCTGGGAGCGGCTGCTCGCGGCGCGCGAGGACGGCCTGGTGCGGGCCGTCGGCGTCAGCAACTACAGCCCCGAGCAGGTCGACGAGCTCGTGACGGCGTCCGGGCAGGCGCCGGCGGTCAACCAGGTCAAGTGGTCGCCGGCCCTCCACGACCCCGCCGTGCTCGCCCACCACCGCGACCGCGGTGTCGTCGTCGAGGGCTACAGCCCCTTCAAGGCGACCGACCTCGCCGACCCCGTCCTGGCCCGGGTCGCCGAGGCGCACGATGTGAGCGCCCCCCAGGTCGTGCTGCGCTGGCACCTGCAGCACGGCGTCGTCGTCATCCCCAAGTCGGTGACGCCGGAGCGGATCCGGGCGAACGCCGACGTCTTCGGCTTCGAGCTCACCGACGACGAGGTCCGCGACCTCGACGGGCTCGCGACGGACGGCGTCGACCGGGCCGGCCGGTGAGGGGCGTGCTGCTGCGACGCCTGCTCGACGCCCCCTCGACGTGGACCGCGCTCGACCGGGTCGCCGCGCCCGTCCGCGACGTCGTGCAGGCCGCACCGGAGGGTCTCCGCCGGGTGCTGCACGGCGCGTGGCTGGGCCACGCCCTGCACCCGGTCCCGGCGCAGCTCGCCGTGGGCTGCTACACCTCCGCCGCCCTCGTCGACGCCTTCGCCCGCACCCTGCCGCGCGCCGCCCGGCCCGGCGCACGCGCCGCGTCGACGATGCTGCTGGCGACCGGCACGGCTGCGGCGCTCCCGAGCGCGGCGTCGGGGCTCACCGACTGGGCGGAGCTGCACGAGGACCAGCAGCGCACGGGTCTGGTGCACGCCGCGCTCACCACGGCAGCGACCGCCTCCGCCCTCGTCGCGGTGGTCCGACGCCTCCGTCACCCGCTGCGCGGGTCCGACGGCGCGGACGCGGCGTCGTTCGCCACGCTCGTGCTCAGCGGCCTCGGGGCGGCCGTGGGAGGCCACCTCGCCTACCGGTGGGCGGCCGGGGTGAACCACGTCGAGGACGTCACCCACACGGGGCCGGAGGACTGGGTCGACCTCGGGGCCTCCGCGGACTTCGTCGAGCGGCGACCGACGCGGGCGCGCGCCGGCGGGGTCGACGCCGTGGTCCTGCGCGTCGCGGGCCGCCTGCACGCGATGGCCGACCGCTGCAGCCACCTCGCGGCGCCGCTCTCGGACGGCGAGGTTGTGGAACGCGACGGGCAGGTGTGCCTTGTGTGCCCGTGGCACGGCAGCACCTTCACCACCGACGGCGAGCCCGTCGCCGGGCCGGCGACGGCGCCGCAGCCGCTGTTCCACGTCGAGGAGCACGACGGCCGGGTACGGGCGCGGGTCGTGACGCTGCCGGGGGTGGCGGCCAGCTGAGGGGCTGTCGACTGCTGGTCGAGGTGGGCGGCCGGCGTGTGGTCGAGCTCCTGGCGACGCGGGACCAGGGCCAGGGCACCGGACGCCCGTGAGGGGACGGTGCGGCTGGCATCCCTCGCTCGCCGCGCTCACCCCGCGGGGGTGAGGCGCTGTCGCGACGGCGGCTCCTAGCGTCCGTCCCGGGCGCCGACCCGGCTGCCCGGAGGCGAGAGGAGCAGCCCGTGCCCGGTGGACGACCGAACATCCTCGTGCTGTGGGGCGACGACATCGGCATCACGAACCTCAGCTGCTACTCCGACGGCCTCATGGGCTACCGCACCCCGAACATCGACCGCATCGCCGAGGAGGGAGCGCGCTTCACCGACTACTACGGCGAGCAGTCGTGCACGGCCGGACGCGCGGCCTTCATCACCGGGCAGAACCCCTACCGGACGGGGCTCACCAAGGTGGGCATGCCGGGGGCCGACATCGGGCTGCGACCGGAGGACCCGACCATCGCGACGGCGCTCAAGGAGCAGGGGTACACGACCGGGCAGTTCGGCAAGAACCACTTCGGGGACCGCGACGAGTTCCTGCCGACGGCGCACGGCTTCGACGAGTTCTTCGGCAACCTCTACCACCTCAACGCCGAGGAGGAGCCGGAGGACCCGGACTACCCGGACCCCGAGCACTTCCCCGACTTCCGCGAGCGGTTCGGCCCACGAGGCGTCATCCACAGCTGGTCGGACGGGCGCGTGGAGGACACCGGCCCGCTCACGAGGAAGCGCATGGAGACCATCGACGAGGAGGTCGTCCCGCACGCGCAGCGCTTCATCCGCGACGCGCACGAGTCCGAGACGCCGTTCTTCCTGTGGTTCAACACGACCGGCATGCACTTCCGCACCCACATCAAGGACTCCATCCGCGGGCAGGCGGGCCGGTGGCAGTCGGAGTACCACGACGCGATGGTCGAGCACGACAAGCGGATCGGGGACATGCTCGGCGTGCTCGACGAGCTGGGGATCGCCGAGGACACGATCGTGCTCTACAGCACCGACAACGGCCCCCACATGAACACGTGGCCCGACGCCGCCATGACGCCGTTCCGCAACGAGAAGAACTCGTGCTGGGAGGGCGCGTTCCGGGTGCCGTCGCTCGTCCGCTGGCCGGGGACCGTCGAGCCCGGCACCGTCCTCACCGACATCGTGAGCCACGCCGACTGGTTCCCCACGCTGCTGCGGGCCGCCGGGGCGCCGGGCATCGTCGACGACCTCAAGCAGGGGCACTCCCTCGCCGGCCGCGAGTACCGCGTGCACCTCGACGGCAACGACCAGACCGACTACCTGTCGGGCGCGTCGGCGACGAGCGCCCGCGACTCGTTCTTCTACGTCTCCGACGACGGCGACCTCATGGCCATGCGGTTCGACAACTGGAAGATCGTCTTCCTCGAGCAGCGCGCCACCGGAACCCTGCGGGTGTGGGCGGAGCCGTTCACCGAGCTGCGCGTGCCGAAGATCTTCAACCTGCGCACGGACCCGTTCGAGCGGGCCGACGTCACGTCGAACACGTACTACGACTGGGTGCTGAGCCACGCGTTCCTCGTCGTCCCCGCGCAGGCCTTCGTCATGCGGCTGGCGAGCACGCTGCAGGAGTTCCCGCCCCGTCAGGAGTCGTCGAGCTTCACCGTCGGCAAGATGCTCGCGAAGCTCCAGGCGGGCCTGCCCAGCTCGTGAGCGCCGTCGGCACGGCGACGCTGGTCCAGGTGCCCGGCGGGCAGTTCCGGATGGGCTCGGACCGTCACTACCCGGAGGAGGGACCGGCGCACCCGGTGCGGGTCGGCGACCTCGAGGTGTCCGCCACGACGGTCACCAACCGGCAGTACCGCGAGTTCGTCGCCGACACCGGCTACGTCACCGTCGCGGAGCGCCCGCTGGACCCCGCCGACTTCCCCGGGGCGCCGCCGGAGAACCTCGTGCCCGGTTCGCTCGTGTTCACCATGACGCCCGGACCGGTCGACCTACGGCACCTCAGCCAGTGGTGGACGTGGACGCCGGGCGCCTGCTGGCAGCACCCGGAGGGCCCCGGCAGCGACCTGGCCGACCGCGACGAGCATCCGGTCGTGCAGGTCGCGTTCGAGGACGCGGCCGCGTACGTGGCCTGGGCCGGGCTCGACCTGCCGAGCGAGGCGGAGTGGGAGCACGCGGCGCGCGGCGGCCTGGACGGCGCGGACTTCGTGTGGGGCGACGAGGCGGTGCCGGACGGGGAGTACCTCGCGAACTTCTGGCAGGGCGACTTCCCGTGGCGCAACGACCGGTCCGACGGCTTCGCGGGCACCGCGCCCGTCGGCTCCTTCCCTCCCAACGGCTACGGGCTGTTCGACATGGCCGGGAACGTGTGGGAGTGGACGAGCGACTTCTACGCCGCCCGGCACCCCGAGCCGGCCGGGTCGGCGTGCTGCGTACCGAGCGACCCGCGCGGACCGGCCGAGCAGGCGAGCCTCGACCCCGCCCAGCCGCAGTTCGCCGTGCCCCGCCGGGTCATCAAGGGCGGGTCGTTCCTCTGCGCGGACTCCTACTGCCTGCGCTACCGCCCGGCCGCGCGCCGCCCGCAGATGGTCGACACCGGCATGAGCCACATCGGCTTCCGCACCGTCCGCCGGCCGGACGGCGGGCAGGTCGCGACGGCGGGCGCGTGAGCGAGCACCGGCTGCCGTCGTGGCGGGAGGGTGCGGCCCGCGACGCGGTGCTGCGTTTCCTCGCCGACAGCGCGGCGCTGCCGGTCGAGGACCGGCTCGCGGTGCTCGACGTCGACGGCACCCTGTGGTGCGAGCGGCCCCGCTACGTGCAGCTCGACTTCTTCCTCGACCAGCTCGACGGGGCCCTGCGGTCCCGGCCGGGGCTGCGCGAGCGGCCCGAGCTGCGCGCGGTCCTCGAGCACGACGACGCCGCGCTGGCGGACCTCGGTCTGCCGCGGGTCGCCGCGGCGCTCGTCGAGCTGTGCGAGGGACTGAGCCCGCAGGACTTCACCGCGCGGGTGCGGGAGTTCTTCGCCGTTCGCACCCAGCCCGAGCGCGGCGTGCCGTACCGGGACCTCCGCTACGCGCCGATGCTCGAGCTGCTCGACGAGCTGCGGGCGCACGGCTTCGACGTCGCCCTCGTCACCGGTGGCGGCGCGGAGTTCGTGCGCGCGGTCAGCCTCGACCTGTTCGGCGTGCCGCCGCAGTCGGTCGTCGGCTCGCAGATCGGCTACCGCTTCGCGCGGGACGACACCGGGCGACCGGGCCTGCGCCGGACGGCGGAGGTCGACGCGGGCGGCGTCAACGAGGGCGAGGCGAAGGTGACGAACACCCAGCGGGTGCTCGGGCGCGCCCCGGCGCTCGCGGCGGGGAACTCCCCCGGGGACACCGAGCTGCTGCAGTGGGCCGGTTCGGCGGGCGGCCCGTCGCTCGCGCTGCTCGTGGAGCACGACGACGCCGAGCGCGAGGCCGCGTACACCTCCGAGGCGGGCTCCTTCCACGCCGCCGAGCCGATCGGGACGACGGCGAGGCGGTGCGGGTGGACCACGGTGAGCGTCGCGCGGGACTGGGACCGGGTGCTCGTCGGGGCGTGAGCTCCCCACAGGCCGTACCGCCACCACGGCCCTCGTCCCACGCCGCCGCTCCGGTCGGCCACGCGCCGGCTACAGGCGCCCTGCTGCTCGCGTGCGCGCGCCTCCCTTCCCGGCAGATACGCCGCATGACCTATTCCGTCCGTCCCGAACGCTGCCGAGACTGACGCGGGTCGGGACGGCGAGGAGGTCGACGATGAGCGGCAGGGGCAGCACGGGGACGGGCAAGGCGGCCACGGATGCGGGCACAGGGGTCGTCGATGCGGGGATCTCGGGCGGGCCGGCCGACGGCGCGGACGGCACCGTGCGGGGCGGTGGCCGGCGAACGCGCCCCGGCGCGACGACCCTCGCCGTAGGTGCCGTGTCCGCCCTCGCCGGCCTCGTCGTCGGGCTGGCCGCCGTCGCACCTCCCACCGGTGCCGACGAGAAGGCCCCGCAGCGGGAGGAGGTGGTCTCGCTGCTGCGGCAGTGGGACGCGGCCTTCGTCCGGGGCGACGTCGAGACGCTGCGCGAGCTCGGCACCGCGGACGCCGTGGTGCACGGGCGCCCGCTGCACAGCCGGACCACGGAGGTCGCCCTCGAGCGCTGGTTGCGGGGCACCGGGCCGGAGGACGCCGAGGGCGACCCGGTCGTGGCCGTGCTCGACCCGTCGACCTCCGTCGCCGCCCAGCGCGCGTCCTACGGCGGGTCGGAGCAGATCACGCTGTTCCGGGTGCTGCGGACGCCCGACGGTCTGCGGGTCGCGCATGTCGAGAGCACGGTGGTCCCGAACTGGTGAGCCGCCCGGTGGCCACCGGCGTCAGCCGGCCGGGCCGCCCGGGTCGGACGCGGCGCCCGTCGGGACGACGTCGTCCTCTCGCAGCCGGCCCAGCTCCGCCACGACGTGACCGCCGTCCGCGCAGACCCACGACACGCGTCCCGCGGCGGCGACCGGCGCGAGCTGTGTCCCGTGGTCGGGGCACGTCGGCCACCTGCCGTGGACGATCTCGCCGAGGTGGTCGGCCGAAGCGGCGAGCAGGGCGACGGCGGCGGGTCCGAGGGCCGGGTCCGCGAGCGGCTCGACACCCAGCACGCCGCTGCCGCCGAGGGTCTCGACGGCGACCTGGATGGTCGGCACGGGCGGGCGTCCGGGCTGCGGCGCGTCCGGGCGTTCGGTGACGTGCTCGGCCGGGACGACGGTCCACACGGTCATCTCGCCGAGGGTGCGGGCGAGGTCGGCCGCCAGCAGGGACGCCGCCTCGCGGTAGGCGGCGACGCTCTCCTCGACGAGCCGGCGGCGCTCGTGCAGGTCGGCGTCGTCGCGCGGCAGCCAGCGGCCCGGACCGTCCTCGCGCTCCCACGCCACCCACCGGTCGAGCGCGGCGTGGAGCGCGGCGGGGTCGGCGACGTCGCCGTCGGGGCCGAGCGGGACGCGGGCGCTGCCGTAGCGCACGACGAGCCGACCGTCCTCCTCGGTCACCGAGCAGGGGTCGGACACCCCGCGGTCGGCCGTGATCGTCCGCGCAGCCTCGTCCGCCGCCGCGTGCCACGGCGCCGTGGCAGCGTCCCCACCGTCGGGTCGACCCATCCCCCGATCATGGCGGACGGCGCCGGGGTGCGCCGCTCAACGAGCCGTGGGCAGCCAGGCCGCCACGTGGGCGGCGAAGTCGTCGAACGCCGACACGTCGCGGAGCTCCGTCACGACGCGGGTGTCGTCGACGTCGTCGTACCGGTGAACGAGCAGGTTGCGCAATCCCACCGCACGCGCGAGACGCTCGGCCAGCGCCGGCGGTACGACGCCCTCCGCGGCCAGCCGCCGAAGGGCCTCCCCGCCGGTCTCCGCCACCGGCCAGCCCTGGCTCAGCACGAGGTGGTGCGCCACCCGCACCGCGCCCTCGGCGAGGACCACGAGATCGTACTTGGCTGCTCGCAGCGCCGTCTCGTCGTGCAGCAGGTCGCGTCGCGTGAGTGCCCGCAACCCAGCCGCGTCCCGCGCGAGCCGGTCGAGCAGCCGTTCCACACGCTCCTGGTCGACCACGCCTCAGCCGCCCGCCCGCTCCGCGAGCTGGCGGCGCCGCACCTCGTACCGCTGCAGCAGGCCGGGTCGCTCGTCGGACCACCGCAGGAGCACGTCGACCTGCCACCTGACCCGTTCGGCTTCGGCGGCGGCGTCGGCGGTGGCGAGGAGGCGGCCGTGCGTGGCGACCCGGCCGGCGAGCCACAACGGGGCCGAGTCGAGCACCAGCAGGTCGACGCCGGGCGGCAGGGCGGGTGTCCACGGGTCCGGGGCATCGACACCCCACCAGGCGGCGAGATCGACGTCGCTGTCCTCGCGGGGCTGCGGGGCCGGGGACCCTGGCGTGCCGGCCCGACTGCCGTGCACGAAGACGAAGCGCGCCCCCGCGTCGAGGAGTGCGCGCGCCGCACGCTCCTCGGTGTCGTCCCGGCCGGCGATCACGAAGTCGATCGTCCCACGGCGGCCCGCCTCCGGTCGGGACCGCGGCGGCACGGGCGCGCGTGGTCGGGCCAGGACAGTCGTCCATCACCTCCGAGAACGACTCGCGGTCGCCGAGGTCGACCATCACCGTCCCACCGCCCGTGCCGCACGTCGGGAGCTCGACGACGCGTGAGGGCGCGACGGCTCGCCGGGCACGCGGCGGAGCCCTCCCTCGATGAGGCTGGGACGGTCCGGCGCGCGCGCGTGGCCCCAAGGGATCCGTTCGTCCCAGACGCCCGCGCATCCCGCTGGTGCGTCGGCGTGCCATAGCCTGGGGCGGGCGGTCGCGCACCGGGGCCTCTAGCTCAACTGGCAGAGCAGCGGACTTTTAATCCGCGGGTTGTGGGTTCGAGCCCCACGGGGCCCACCGGTCGGTGTGTGCACCTTCGCCTCATCCTTGACGTTTCGTCGTCGGGTGATGGTTGACGGTGTTTCGGCT
>NZ_JBBAYJ010000023.1 GCF_037153975.1 Aquipuribacter sp. SD81 | reverse complement strand
ACACCGACGTCGCGGCGATGCGGCCCGCGCCGCGGCGCATGGCCGCCGGGACGGCCGCGCGCGCGGCCCGGGCCGGCGCGACCACGGCCCGACCGACCCCGAACGTCGCGACCGCCAGGGCGCTCAGGCCGGCCTCGGCCCACGAGCGCTCACCGGTCGCGGCGAGCACGACGTTGCCGACGAGGTTGACGAGACCCGCGACCAGCGCGACCGTCCCGAGGACGGCCGCGAGCGCCTGCCCGATGACCGGCACCCACCCGACGAGCAGCGCGGCCACGCCCGCCACGGCGGCGACCGTCCCGGCGACGTCGGTGACGAAGGCGACCGCGCGCGCCCCCCAGTCGTCCCACCAGCCGTCCTCGAGGTCGCCGGAGCCGCGGACGTCCTCGACGGCCGCGGCGGCCGTCTCCGCAGCGGCGTCGCGGTCGGCCTCCGCGCCCTCGAGGCGGCGGCGCGCGGCGGCGAGGTCCGCATCGGCCTCGTCGGCGTCGGCACGCGCGGCGCCGAGCCGCGACGAGGCCCGCGCGACGGCGTCGGCGTCCGCGCGCCGGGCGTCGGCCGTGGCCTCCGGGTCCTCCTCGCTGCGCTCGACGGCGCGGCGCGCGGAGTCCAGGGCCGCCTGCGCGGAGCCCGCGGCGGCCAGGGCCGCGGTGCGCCGGGCCTCGGCCGCGCGTGCGTCGGCGAGGGCGGCGTCGGCCTCGTCCTGCGCGTCGCCCAGACGGGCGGCGTACTGCTGCAGCGCCTGCCCGACCGCCTCGTAGCGGGTGTGGGCGCGCTCGATGTCGTCGGCGACCGAGCGCGCGCGGTCCCGGAAGGCGTCGACCGCACGACTCGTCATGGCGGCGGCGTCGGCGATGGCGCGCAGGTTGGCGGCCGCGGACTCGATCGCCGCGGCCACCTCGAGGTAGTCCGCCGCGGCGGTGAGCACCTCGTCCGGGTCGCCGGGGACCGGGTCCGAGGCGGCCAGGGGGTGCCAGTCGATCGGCCGCGGCACGGTCAGCCCTCCCCGCGCAGCGCGGCGGCGAGCTCGCTGTCGATGGTCTCGTACGTCTCCCCGACGCCCGTCGCGGTGTCGGCGAGGGCCGCGATGCCCTCGACCATCTCGGCGCGGCGGTCGTCCCACGAGCGCGCGAACTCGCGCACCCGCTCGGCGAGACCACGGTGCCCGAGCGCGTCGGCCAGCGCGTCGGTGCGGGCGTTCGCGTGCTCGAACTCCGTCGCGACGAGCCGCAGGGCCGCCCCCGTCTCACGGAGCACGACCGTGTCGATCTCGAGGTCGGCCATGCACCCTCCGCCTGTGTCGCGCCTGCCGGCGCAGCCTAACCGCGCGCCGGACCGGGCCGGGCGCGACGCTGGACGGTGTGACAGGTACGAGCGGGACCGCCGGTGTGACACGACGGGAGCACGCGCGTCGCCGCGCCCCCGCGGTGGCGGCGCTCGCCCTCGCGCTCGTCGCGCTGCCCGTGACGCTCGCGCGGCTGCTCGGCCCGCTCGGGCTCGACACCGTGACGCCGGGCGCCCAGCTCGCAGGGCTCGCCCCGCTCGCGGGGTGCGTCCTCGCCGTCGCGCTCCTGCTCCTCGTCGCCTCGCTGCTGCCGCGCCCACCGGCCGGACGGGGCCGGGGGGCCCGGCGGGCGGGAGCGCTCGGCGCACTCGTCCTCGTCGCTGCCCTCGTCCTGCACGCGGGGTGGGCGCTCGGCCCGCTCGTGGGCGGCCCGCGGGCCGGGGAGGGCACGACCGGGGTGCAGCTGCGGGTGCTCGCGCTCAACGCCCGCTTCGGCAACGCCGAGGCGGCCCCGGTGGTCCGGCTCGTCGTGGAGCACGACGTCGACGTCCTCGCCGTCACCGAGCTCACCCCCCGGCTGCGGGACGCCCTCCGCGAGGCCGGCCTGGACCGCGTCCTGCCCCACGCGGTCGTCGAGGTGGACGACGGCCCGCTCGGCAGCGGCACCTTCTCGCGCTGGCCGCTGCAGGAGCTGGCCGCTCCGGACACGACCTTCACGACCGTCCGCGCGCGGGTCGCGGTGCCCGGTGTCCCCGCCGGGGTCGTGCTGACGACGGTCCACACGTGGCCGCCGCTGCCCGGCCGCACCGACCGCTGGCAGCGCGACCACGAGCTGGTGCGCGAGGTGGTCGCGACCGACCCCGCCCCGCGCGTCGTGGCGGGCGACCTCAACGCGACGCCGGACCACTCGCTGTTCCGCCGGCTGCTCGACGAGGCGGGCCTGCGGCCGGTCGGCGACCCGTCCCCGTGGGACCCGACGTGGCCGTCGGACCAGCGCCTCGGCCCGTTCCTGCGCCTGGACCACGTGCTCGTCGACGACGAGGTGTCGGTACCGGGCCGGCGCGAGCACCTCCGCGTGCCGGGCACCGACCACCTCGCGGTGCTCGCGACCGTCGAGGTCGGACCGGCGCCGGCCGGGTGAGCGGGGCGGCGCGCCGTCGCCGGGCGCACCGCCCCGACGACGGCGTCAGCCGGCCACCGGCTCGACCGGCAGCCACAGCTCGCCGACCGCGGTCCCGTCCTCGTGGAGGTCGGCCCGCAGCAGCTCCGGTCCCGGCCGCGTGCGCCACGGGTTGGCGGGGAACCACTCGCCGTACGCGCTGCGCCACAGGTGCTGCAGGTTCTCCGGGTACGGCCCGCGCTCGCTCGTGAGCACGAGCCAGGACCCGCCCGGCACCTCGAGCGCCTCGAGGTCCGCCGGCACCTCCCGGGACGTGACGGCTGCGACCCAGTAGTCGACCTCGCTCCCCTCGGCGCGTCGCCCGTCGAGGCCGTCGGTCACCGACAGCACCCCGTGCGGCTCCTGGTCCGACAGCGCCGCGAGCCGCTCGCGGACGTCGGGGCCGACGCCGCGCGCGAACTCCTCGATCGCGCTGTTGCGGCCGAGGTGCACGACCGGCACGCGGGCCCTCCGCCCCGCGACGGTGAACGCGTCCTTGTCCACGACGCGGTAGTCCATGCTGCTGCTCCCTTCGACGGTGAGGTGGAAGGAGACGCGGGGCTGCGACACGAGCGGCGGCCGGAGCCGCCGCGCCTCGCCCGCCCCCACGCCGTGGACGGCGCGGAAAGCACGGGAGAACGCCTCCGTGGAGGAGTACCCGTGCCGTACCGCGACGTCGAGCAGCGACGCCGTGCGCGCGAGCACGTCACCCGCCGCGAGCGTCATCCGCCGCCGGCGCACGTACTCCCCGACCGGCATGCCGGCGAGCGAGGAGAACGTGCGCCGGAAGTGGTGCTCGCTGGTGGACGCCCGCCGGGCCAGCGCGGCCACGTCGACCGGCTCGCCGGCCGCGAGGGCGCGCTCGACGTCGTCGAGCGCCGCGTTGAACCTCTCGAGCACCCCGGTCCCCTTTCCTGTTGACCGGACCAGCGTCGGACGGCGGGGGCGCCGGCCACCCGACCGGGACGGTGCCGGTCCGGTCGGGGCCGCCAGGAGTCTCTCAGCCCCCGGCAGGCAGCAGGTCGACGACCACGACCTGCGGTGGGGCGTTGAACCGCACGGGCAGCACGCTGAAACCGATCCCGCACGACACGAACAGGGCGTTGCCGTCGGCGCCGTACCCCTCGGGGGCCCAGCCGTCCGCGACGAGCGCCTCCTCCTGCGTGAGCCCGAGGTAGGACCAGTGCGGGCTGAACGGGAGCGCGACCTGCCCGCAGTGCGTGTGCCCGGCCAGCGCCAGGGGGGCAGCGCCCGGCGGCAGGCGCGGGAAGGCCGTCGGGTTGTGGGTGAGCACGACGCGGGGCGCTCCGGGCGGCACGTCGGCGAGGGCCCGTGCGACGTCGACGTCGGCCGCCCGGAGGCTGTCGAGCCCGACCACGTGCAGCGCCGACGAGCCGGGCACCGCCACGAGGGCGCTCTCGTCGACGAGCACCGTGACCCCGGTCGCCTCCAGCGCCCGGGTGACCTCCGCCGCGCCGCCGCTGGCGTGGTCGTGGTTGCCGAGGACGGCGAGCACGGGCACGTCGAGGTCGAGGAGGGGCTGCAGCAGCGCGACGGCCTCGGCCGCCTGCGCCGCGGGGTCCGGCGAGCGGCTGTAGAGGTAGTCGCCGCCGAGCAGCACGAGGTCGGGCTCCGCCGCGGCACCGGCCCGGGCCGCGCGGGCGACCGTGCCGGTGTTGGCCCATCGCATGCCGAGCTGCAGGTCGGCGAGGAACACCGCCCGCACCGGCCCGGCGGCCGGGTCGAGGCCGGCCAGGCGGTGCTCGAGCCGCCGCTCGTCCAGCAGCAGCCGCGGCTCGACGAGGAGGGCGTACAGACCGAGGAGGACCGCGACGGCCAGCGCGGCCGCGAGCACCCTGGCCCCGAGGGCGGCTACGCGCCGGCCCCGGCTCCTCCCACGGTCCCCGTCCGGGCGCGCGCGCCGGGTCACTCGCCCACCCCCCGGCCGTCGGCACGGGGGGCGGCCCCACCGAGGTCGGCCTCGACGCGGGTCAGCAGATCCTCGAGCGCCGCCGCGACGGGCTCCGGGTGGCTGAGCGGCACCATGTGACCGCCACCGTCGACGAGCACGAGGCGGGCGCGGTCCCCCGCCCCCGCCGCGAGGGCGCGGGCGTGGCGGGCGGGGAAGACCGCGTCGGCGGCACCGCTCAGCACGAGGGTCGGCACGCGGGACAGCACGTCGAGGTACCTCGCGGAGTCGAAGAACAGGGCGCGGGGCAGCAGCTGGGCGACCTGCGCCTTCGGCGTCCGGCGCCACATCTCCTCGGCCTCGGCGACCGTGCCGGGGGCGACCGGCGCGGGGCCGAAGACGAAGCGGCGGACCGCACGGTCCGCGCCGGGCAGGCGCGTCGGGGGCACGAGGTCGGCGAGCGGCGACAGCAGCCACACCAGCGCGCGCACGACGGGACGGAGCCGGAGCGCCGCGACGGCGCGCATGGCCAGGCGCGGCAGCCGGTGGGCCGGCAGAAGACCGGAGGAGCCGGACAGCAGGGCCACCCCGCGTACCCGCCCGCCGAACAGCTCCGGGCGGTCGCCCGCGAGCGCGAGCGCCGCAAGCGCACCGAGCGAGTGCCCCACGAGGACGACGGGCCGGCCGTCGGCGCACGCGTCGACGACGGCCCCGAGGTCGCGCCCGAGCCGGCGCAGCCCGATCCGGCGCCGTCCCGCCCAGCCGCTGCGGTGGTGGCCCCGGTGCTCCACGAGGACGAGCCGCGCCCGGGGGCCCAGCGCCCGCCGCAGCGGCGCGAACGCCTCCGCGCGCACGGCGAAGCCGTGGGACAGCACGACCGTCACCGGTGCGGTCGTGTTCTCGTCGACCTCGGTGTGGAGCAGGACGCCGTCGTCCGCACGGACCCCTGGCGGCTGCCCGTCGTGCCGCAGCCGCGCCGTGGCGAGCCGTCGCGCGACCACGAGGGCGGTGACGCCAATGACGGCGGCGATGGCGAGCACCCGGCCGTCGACGTCGCGGCAGCGGGACCTGCGCGGCGGGCGCACGTCAGGCACCGGCCCGGACCGGCTCGCGGGCGAGCACCCGCGGTGCGTCGGGTGCGCCTCGCGCGGGCTGCGTCACCGACCAGCACGCCGCCACCCAGACGCCGCCGAGCACGAGGCTGCCGAGCAGGTCGCTCGGGAAGTGGGCGCCGGAGTACACGCGCTCCAGCGCCACGAGCAGGACCACCACGGCGCACGCGGTCACACCGGCGACCCGCAGGGGGCGGCTGCGCACCCAGGCGAGCACGAGCAGCGCCACGGTGCCGTAGAGCGCCACGGCGGCCGCGGCGTGCCCGGACGGGAAGGAGTACGAGGTCGGCGGCAGCTCGGCGGCCGTGGGGTCGAGCTCCGGGCGCGCCCGCGCGACGACGGTCGAGGTGGCGAGGAACACGAGGCTCTCGCCGACGAGCGCGAGCAGCACGACCAGGCCGGGCGCCCACCGGCGTGTGAGCACGACCGCGAGGGCGCTCGCCACCGCCGCCGCGGCCACCGCCCCGGCCGTGTCGCCGAGCAGCCCGGCGACCGAGAGCACGGCGGTGAGGGGCCCGGTCCGCAGGTCGACGACGGCCGCGACGACCGCCGCCTCGGCCGCGCGGAGGGACGTCCAGCCCGTCACGACCTCACCCAGCAGCACGAGGCCGCCCCACAGGGTCACCGCCGTCACGAGCAGCACCGCGGCCGCGCGGGCGGGGTGCGGGAGCGGCCGGTCGTGCTCGGGAGCCGGGTCGAGCGCGCGGCGCTCGTCCGGGCTCGTGGCGAGGCCGTCGTCGTCCGCCCGCGTGAGCCCCTCCCGGTGCCGCCACGCGCGGAAGGCGACGGCCGTCACGGCCAGCCACAGCACGCCCATCGCCCAGCCACCCACGACGTCGGACGGGTAGTGCACCCCGAGCAGGACGCGCGTCACCCCGATGACGCCGACGGTCACGACCACCGCGACAACGGCGAGCGGACGGCCACGGGGCGGCACGCGCGGCCACAGCACGAGCAGCAGCAGCCCGAAGGTCACGGCCGAGCCCAGGGAGTGACCGCTGGGGAAGCTGAAGCCGGGCGCCTCGGAGACCGGGAGGTCGACCTCGGGCCGGAGCCGCCGGACGAGGGCCTTGGTGCCCGAGCTGAGCGCGGCCGCCCCCACCCCGGTCACAACGGCGTAGGCGGCGAGCCGCGGCAGGCGCCGCACGAGCAGGGCGACGGCGAGGACGGCGACGACGAGCGTCAGCGCGGGCGAGCCCCCGAACCACGTGAGGACCGTGAGGGCCTTGACGAGGACCGGGGAGGCGGGGACGAGCCCGTTGGCGGCGTCGACGACCCGTTCGTCGACCCCCTGCAGCGGCTCGTTGCCGGCGGCGACGAGGCCGAGCAGGAGCCCGGCCACGGCCCCGGCCACGAGGAGCACGACGAGTCCGAGCCCGCTGAGCAGGGCGAAGCGGGCCGGGCGGGCGACGTCCGACGACTCCATACCTCGTCCGTACCCCGCCGGCCGCGGGTATGCGGACCTCAGCGGCCGAGCGCGTCCGCCTCCGTCCCGATCGAGGTGTCGTCGCCGTGGCCGGTGTGCACGACGGTGTCGTCGGGCAGCGCGAACAGCCGCGCGCGGACCGACGCCTCGATCGTGGGGCGGTCGCTGAAGGAGCGGCCCGTCGCCCCGGGGCCGCCGGAGAACAGCGTGTCGCCGGTGAGCACCGCGCCGAGGGCGGGCACGTGCAGGCACACCGAGCCCGGGCTGTGCCCGGGGGTGTGGAGCACGCGGACCTCGTCGCCCGCGACGGTGAGGACGTCGCCGTCGGCGAGGTCACGGTCCCAGCGCCGCTCGCCGTGGGTGAGCCGCCACACGGGCTCCTCGGCCGGGTGCAGCAGGACGGGTGCCCCGAACCGCTCCCCAGCGGCGGGGGCGTACCGGCAGTGGTCGTCGTGCGCGTGCGTGCACACGACGGCCGTGACCCGCCGGTCGCCGACGAGGGCGGCGACGGCG
This sequence comes from Aquipuribacter sp. SD81, assembly GCF_037153975.1. NCBI lineage: Bacteria > Bacillati > Actinomycetota > Actinomycetes > Micrococcales > Intrasporangiaceae > Aquipuribacter > Aquipuribacter sp. SD81. The sequence goes on along the minus strand of NZ_JBBAYJ010000023.1, from coordinate 59,820 downwards.
TCGAGGTCGTGAGCGGGGTCCACGACGAGGCACTCGGTGTCGTCGCCGAGCACCCACACGTTGTTGTCGACGTCGTGGGTCTCCCCGTCGAGGCTGAACGTGCCGGAGGTGACGGCCCGGTCCAGGCGCAGCGCCATCAGAGCACCACCACCGAGCGCAGAACGTCTCCGCGGTGCATCTTGTCGAAGGCGGCCTCGACGTCGCCGATGCCGATCGTCTCGGTGACGAAGGCGTCGAGGTCGAAGCGGCCCTGCCGGTACAGGTCGACGAGCACGGGGAAGTCGCGGTCGGGCAGGCAGTCGCCGTACCACGACGACTTCAGCGCGCCGCCGCGGCCGAAGACGTCGAGCAGCGGCAGGTCGAGGCGCATGTCGGGCGTCGGGACGCCGACGAGCACGACGGTGCCGGCGAGGTCGCGGGCGTAGAACGCCTGCTCGTACGTCTCGGGTCGGCCGACCGCGTCGATGACGACGTCCGCGCCGAACCCGTCGGTCAGCTCCTTGACCGCCTCGACGGTGTCGGTGCTGGACGCGTCGACGGTGTGGGTGGCGCCGAGGCCCTTCGCCCACTCGAGCTTGCGCGGGTCGCGGTCGACGGCGATGACGGTCCGCGCGCCCACGATGGCGGCGCCCGCCACCGCGGCGGCGCCGACGCCGCCGCAGCCGATGACGGCCACGGTGTCACCGAGCCGGACCCCGCCGGTGTTGACGGCGGCGCCGAAACCGGCCATGACGCCACAGCCGAGCAGGCCCGCGGCTGTGGCGGGCGCCTCGGGGTCGACCTTCGTGCACTGCCCGGCGGCGACGAGGGTCTTCGCCTGGAACGCGCCGATGCCGAGGGCGTTGCTCAGCACGGTGCCGTCGGCGAGCGTCATGGGCTGGCGGGCGTTGTGGGTGTCGAAGCAGTACCAGGGCCGCCCGCGCCGGCACGCGCGGCACTGCCCGCAGACCGCGCGCCAGTTGAGCACAACGAAGTCGCCCTCGGCGACGTTGGTGACGCCCTCGCCGAGCGCGCTCACGACGCCCGCGGCCTCGTGGCCCAGCAGGTAGGGGAAGTCGTCGCCGATGCCGCCCTCGCGGTAGTGCAGGTCGGTGTGGCACACGCCGCACGCCTGCACGTCGACGACCACCTCGCCGGGACCCGGGTCGGGGACAACGACCGTCTCGAGCGTGACCGGCTCGCCCTTGGCGCGTGCGACGACTCCCTGGACCTCGTACGGCATGTGCGTCTCCCTCGACCTGCGGCTGGTGTGCACGGCGAGTCAACTACAGGGGTGCGGACGCACGCACGAGCGGCCACGGAAGAGCCGCACCGGCGCCCGCGTTGGCACCTGTCGTGAGCACGCACCCTGGTCCCCTGACCGTCGAGGTGTGGTCCGACGTGGTCTGCCCGTGGTGCTACATCGGCAAGCGCCACCTGGAGGCGGCCGTCGAGCAGCTGCGCGAGGAGCTCGGTGAGGAGCTCGGCGAGGTGCGGGTGCACTGGCGCTCGTTCCAGCTCGACCCCTCGTCGCCGCGCCCGGGCGAGCCCGGTCACGGCACGGACGTGGCGACCTACCTCGGGGAGAAGTACGGCGGCGGCCGTGAGGCGGGTCTGCAGATGAACGCGCGCGTGAGCGAGGTCGCCGCCCGGGCGGGTCTGGAGTTCCGTCTCGAGGACGCCGTGCGCGGCAGCACCGCCGACGCCCACCGCCTGATCCACCTCGCCGACGCCCTCGACCCCGACGGCGCGGCGGGCCTGCAGGACCGGACCAAGGAGCGGTTCCTGCGCGCCTACTTCACCGAGGGCCGCGACGTGTCGCAGCCCGAGGTGCTGCGCGCGCTCGCGGCAGAGGTCGGGCTGCCCGCCGAGCAGGTCGACGACGTCCTCGGCAGTGCGATGTACGCCCGCGAGGTCCTCGCCGAGCAGCAGCAGGCCGTCTCCTACGGGGCGAACGGCGTGCCGTTCACCGTCGTCGACGGCCGCTACGGCGTGTCCGGCGCGCAGCCCGTCGAGGTGTTCGCCGAGGCGCTGCGCCGGGCGGCCGCCGACCGTGCGCCGCGGCTGGTGAGCGTCGGGGCGAGCACGTCGTCGGCAGACGCCGCAGGCGGGGCCGAGGCCTGCGGGCCGGACGGCTGCGCGGTGCCCGACCGCGCCTGACGGAGGACGCGCCCCGCGCCGGCCGGGACACGCGGGACGCCCGGGACTGCCGACCGCCGACCGCCGGCGCGGGCCGGTCGTCCACGCGCGCCGGCTCCCCGCGGCCTGGGGGCCGCCGCGGCCGGAGAGCCAGGGGGTGTCCGGACGCTCTCGACGAGTGCTGGCTGCAGGCCCCCGACACGCCGGCGCGGGGCTCAGGGACCCAGCACTCGTCACGGGTCGACGAGTGCTGGGTCCTGGACGCGACACGCCGGGGTCGTGGCCCCCGTACCCAGCCCGCGTGCAGAGCGCTCCGCACCCCCACCCCGTGGCCGCCGGTCCCGGCAGTCGCTCCAGTGGCCCGGCGGTCCCGGGCGTCGCGGGCGTATTCCGGCTCGCGAGGACGGTCCGTGAGGTGCACGCCACGTTCCGCGTCCGGCGCCGCTGGGAACCTCGAGAGCATGCCCATCACTGCGACCAGGACCATCGGTGACGTCACCGTCTCGGCCATCGGCCTCGGCGGCATGCCCATGTCGATCGAGGGTCGACCGGACCGCGAGCGCAGCATCGCGACGATCCACGCCTCGCTCGACGAGGGGGTCACCTTCATCGACACCGCCGACGCGTACCACCTCGAGGCGGGCGAGGTCGGCCACAACGAGGAGCTGATCGCGGAGGCCCTCCGCAGCTACGGCGGCGACACCTCGGGGGTGCTCGTCGCGACCAAGGCGGGCCACCTGCGCCCCGGCGACGGCTCGTGGACGCAGGACGGACGCCCCGAGCACATCAAGGAGGCGGCGAAGGCGTCCGCGAAGCGGCTCGGCGTCGACGCGATCGGCCTGCACCAGTTCCACCGGCCCGACCCGGACGTGCCGTACGCGGAGTCCGTCGGCGCGCTCGTCGAGCTGCTCGACGAGGGCGTGATCCGCATGGCCGGCGTCTCCAACGCCGACCCGGACCAGATCCGCGAGGCGAACGAGGTCCTCGGCGGCCGGCTCGTGAGCGTGCAGAACCAGTTCTCGCCCGGGTTCCGCAGCAGCGAGGCCGAGCTGCGGCTGTGCGACGAGATGGGGATCGCGTTCCTGCCGTGGAGCCCGCTCGGCGGGATCGCCAAGGCGTCGGAGCTGGCGGGGTCCCTCGACGCGTTCGCCGAGGTCGCCCGCGAGCACGACGTGACCCCGCAGCAGGTCACCCTCGCGTGGCACCTCGCGAAGTCGCCCGTCGTCGTCCCGATCCCCGGCTCCAGCCGGCCCGAGACCGCACGCGCGTCGGCCGCAGCGGCCGACCTGCGGCTGAGCGAGGACGAGGTCGCGCGCCTCGACGCGACGCAGCCGCCGCCGGAGGGCTGACGGGCGGGGCCCGGCGCGGCCGCGCCCGGGACCTCAGCGCCTGACGAAGGAGGACACCGTCACCGCGACGGTGTCCTCCGTCGTCTCCGCGTGCTCGGCCATCGCCGCCAGCGACGCCGTCCGCGCCGCGCTCGGGTGCCACGCGTTCGGCCCCATGGCGACGACGTCGCCGGCCTGCTCGGCGGTCCACCGCACCCGCGCCTCGACGCCGACGCAGGCCACGGGTCCGAAGCCCGTGCCGAGACGGTCCGCCAGCCGGTCCGGCTTGCCGGCCGGGACGTCGAGCAGGTCGAGGCGCGTACGCAGCGTGGCGAGGTGTCCGGGCTCGGGCGTCACGACCACCACGACCGCGCCCGGAGCGCAGACGCGCGCGAGCTCCTCGACGGTCGGCAGCGGCGCGAACAGCGCGAGGACCGCGCCCGCGACGCCGCCGCGCAGCGGCAGCGGCCGGGTGAGGTCCGCCCCGACCGCGGCGAGCCGGGTGTGTGCGCGCGCCGCCCGGCGCAGCGCCGGCACGCTCAGCTCGAGCGCGACGCCGTCACGGCCGGGCAGCGCGTCGAGGACCGCGGCGGTGTGGTGCCCCGTCCCGGCGCCGAGGTCGAGCAGCAGGCCGGCCGGCGGCGCGGCCGCGACGAGCGCGTCGCGCACCGTCGCCGTCACCGGGTCGTAGGCGCCCGAGCCGAGCACTCGCGCGCGGGCGGCGACCATGTCGGTGGTGTCGGCACGCAGCCGCGTCCCGCCGCTCAGCAGGACCACGTGCCCCTGTCGCGCCACGTCGAACGAGTGCCCGTCCGCGCACCGCAGGGCGCGCGGCGTCCCCTCGACGAGCGCGAGCGACGCCCCGCACACCGGGCACGCGAGCGCCGGGGCCACCCGGTCCAGCGCGCTCAGAGGATCCGCCTCTCCGCCGCCCAGCGGGTGAGCTCGTGGCGCGAGGACAGCTGCAGCTTCCGCAGCACGCTCGACACGTGCGTCTCGACCGTCTTGACGGAGATGAAGAGCTCGCTGCCGACGTCCTTGTACGAGAAGCCGCGCGCGATGAGCCGCATCACCTCGCGCTCGCGGGCCGTCAGGCGGTCGAGCTCGTCGTCGACGACCGCGAGGTCGGTGGCCGCGGTGCCGAACGCGTCGAGCACGAAGCCTGCCAGGCGCGGCGAGAACACGGCGTCGCCGTCGGCGACCCGGCGGACGGCGTCGACGAGCGCCGGGCCGTCGACGGACTTCGTCACGTAGCCGCGGGCGCCGGCCCGGATGACGGCTATGACGTCGTCGGCGGCGTCGGAGACGCTGAGGGCGAGCGCCCGCACCGGCGCGCCCTCGGGGGTCCGCAGGTGCGCGGTGCGGCGCAGCACCTCCGCGCCACCGCCCCCGTCGCCGCCGGGCAGGTGCACGTCGAGGAGCACGACGTCGGGACGCTGCGCGGTGACGACCGCGACGGCCTCGTCGACGTCGCCGGCCTCACCCACCACCCGCAGGTCGGGGGCGAGCGCGGCGAGCTCGGTCCGCACCCCGGTCCGGACCACCCGGTGGTCGTCGACGAGCACGAGCCTCATGCGTCCTCCTGCGGGGCGTGGGTGGTCCGGGGTGCCGGGTCGGCGGGCCGGGCGGGCTGGGCGGGCGGGGCGGGCTGGGCGGCGAGGTGCAGCGGGAGGTGCAGCGAGACCTCGGTGCCGCCGCCGGGGGCGCGCCTCACGCCGGCGCTGCCGCCCGCACGACGCATGCGGCCGAGCACGGACTCCCGCAGCCCGAGCCGGTCCGGCGGCACGCGCTCGGGGTCGTCGAGGTCGGCGAGGTCGAGGCCGTCACCGCGGTCGGTGACGAAGGCCCGCACCTCGCCGTCGGCCACCTCGACGTACACCTGCACGGGCGGACGCGCGTGGCGGACGGCGTTGAGCACCGCCTCCCGTGCGGCCGCGACGAGGGCGGCGGAGCGGTCGTCGAGCGGGCAGTCGCCCACCTGCACGACCTCGACCGGGACGCCGTGGTCGTCCTCGACCTGCGCGACGGCGTCGGCCACCGCGCTCGCGAGCGTCCCCTCGCGACCGGCGGCGTCGCCGTACAGCCAGCCCCGCAGCTCCCGCTCCTGGGCGCGGGCGAGCCGGGCGACGGCCTGCGGGTCGTCCGGGCGCCGCTGGATGAGCGCGAGGGTCTGCAGCACCGAGTCGTGCAGGTGCGCGGCGATCGCCGCGCGCTCGGTCTCCCGCACCCGGGCGAGCCGCTCGGCCTCGGAGCGGCGCCACAGCGTGAGGACGGTCGGCGCGACGAGCAGGCCCACGCCGCCGAGCACCGCGACGCCGGCGAGCAGCGCGGGACGCAGGGCCTGCGCGTCGGTGCCGGTGAGGGCGAGCAGGAGGATGCCGGAGCCCGCGAGGCCGACGCCCGCGAGGAGCCGGAGCGTGCCCGAACCGGTGCCGCCGGTGGCGCCGTCGACGAGGCGGCGTCGCTCGGTCGTACCGAGGGTCGACCACGTGAGGAACGCGCCGGTCGCGACCACCGCGAGCGGCACGACCGTGCCGACGGGCACGGCGACGTCGAGGCGCTGCAGGAGGAGCACGGCCCCCGCCACGAGGAAGCCGACGCCCCACAGCAGCCACACCAGCTGCTCCCCACCGGGGGTCCAGCGGCGGCCGCGTCCTCCCGCCGTCCGCGGCGCCTCACCGGCCGGGAGCACGCCGTCGCGGCGCGGGACGGCGACCCACAGCAGCAGGTAGACGAGCGGTCCGATGCCGGCGACGAGGGTGGCGACGAGGAAGGCGGCGCGGACACCGGCGACCGGCGCGCCGAGGTGGCGGGCGACCCCGGACGCGACGCCCGCGACCCAGCGGTCGCCCGGCTCGCGCTCCAGCGGCGGCCGCGGCGGCCGCTCGCTCGCGCCCCGCACGGGCGTCCCGGTGCTCACGTCCCCATCCTCCCGCCCCCGGGCCCGCCGCGGACCAGGGTCGGACCCCGGTACCTGCCGCGGCTCGTCCGGGGCGGGACCAGGGGCGCGCTCAGGGTCGTCCCCGATGTGCCGGGGGGTGCCGGAGCGGAAGCGTGTGCGGCATGACGGACGACGTGCGAGACCCGGCCGGCCCCGACGCCGGCCCCGCCGGCTCGGCTGCCGGCCCTGCCGCTGCCGGGCCCGGTGCCTCTGCTGCCGGACCTGGTGCCTCTGCTGCCGGACCCGGGGACGTCCCTCGGCCCGGCGCGACCGGCGCCGCTGGCACGCTCGAACAGCTGTGGCGGGCGATGCGCCGGACCGGCATCCGCCGCCCGACCGACGACCGCTGGCTGGGAGGTGTCTGCGCGGGCACCGCGCGCCGGCTCGGCGTCGACCCGCTCCTGCTGCGCGTCGCGCTCGTCGGACTGACGGTGCTCGGCGGGGTCGGCGTCATCGCGTACGCCCTCGCGCTCGTGCTGCTGCCCGACGCCGACGGCCGCATCGAGCTGGAGCGTGCGAGCCACGGCGACCTCACCGGCACGACGGTCGGCGCGGTGGCCCTGCTCCTGCTCGGTCTCGTCTCGCCCGGGCCGTGGGACCTGCTGCGCGGCGGTCCGCTGGTCGACGGCGGCGACCTCGTCGGAGCCGTGGTCGTGGGGACGCTGCTGCTCATCGGGCTGTCGCTCCTGCCCCGGCTCGCGGGCGCGTCGGCCGCCACGGGTGCCACGACGGACGCGGCGTCGGAGGCGACGGCGCCCTGGAACGAGGCGTACGGCACGAGCGCGTCCGGCGCCACGGGCTACGGCACCACGGGCTGGTCGGGCCAGGGGTACGAGGCCACCGGGTCGGTGTCCACCCGCTACGGGACGTACCCGTACGCGACCACGGCGGCCGGCACCACGTACGGGAGCCCGACGTCCGGCGACCCCACCGACCCTGGCACCGGTGCCGGGACTCCGGTCCCGCCCCACCGACCGACGCCCGGGCCGCCCGCCTACCGGCCGAAGCCGCCGCAGCGCCCCGGACCCGGGGCGGCCGTGTCGTCGGCCCTCGTCGGTCTCGCGCTGCTCGTGGCGGGCGGGCTGTGGTTCGCCACCGAGGCGGACCTGCTGCCCGGGCGGCCTGCGGTCGTGGCCCTCGCGGGTGCGGCGACCCTGCTCGGCGCGGCGATCGTCGTGCTCGGTCTCGCCGGTCGCCGGGACGGCGGGGTCGGCGGAGCCGCGTTCCTCGTGGTCGTGCTCGCGGGGGCGGTGCTCGTGGTGCCGAGCTGGCGGACCACCCAGCTCGTCGGCGAGGCGGTGTGGCAGCCGGAGAGCGTCGCCGCGGCCGAGCGCGGCGGCAGCATCGGGCTCGGCTCGGGCGTCCTCGACCTCGGTGCCCTCACGGAGCCCACGACCGGGACGGTCCGCATCCCCGTCCGCAGCGGCATCGGCAACCTCGAGGTGCTCGTGCCGGAGGGCCTCGACGTCCGCATCGAGGCAGGCGCCCTCGTCGGCGCGGTCCGCGACGAGCGCGACGACGTCGTCGAGGACGGTGTCGGCGTCGAGCGCACCCTCGCCGGCGACGACCCCGTCGTCGTCGTCGACGCCCGCGTGCTCGTCGGCGAGGTCGTGGTCAGCGGGGTGCCGCGGTGAGCGAGCAGCCGACCCCGAGCCCCGACCACCGACCTGAAGGAGCAGTCCCCGTGTCCGACACCACCACCGCCCCCGTCCCGCTCGCGCCGCAGGGCCCGGCCGTCGGCACCCTCGTCTGGGGCGTCGTCGTGCTGGCCGTCGGCCTGCTACTGGGGGCTCGCGAGGTCACCGACATCCGCGTCGACTACAGCCTGCTGCTGCCGGTCGGCCTCCTCGTCGTCGGGGCCCTGCTCGTCGTCGGCGCCCTCGTCACCGCTGTGCGGTCGTCCGGACGGCGGCGCCCCGGCGGGGACGACCGCGGACCGGCCGACGACGGCTGACACCGTCGCGAGCCGCCCCGGTAGGTCGTGCACGACCTTCTGGAGGCATGGTGCTCACGACGTGAGTCGCGCACGCCTGAGTCGCGCACGCCTGAGTCGCGCACGCCTGAGTCGCGCACGCCTGAGTCGCGCACGACACGGTCGTGCGCGACACGGTCGCGTGCGAGACGGTCGCGTGCGAGACGGTCGTGCGCGAGACGGTCGTGCGTGAGCCAGCGCGTCGCACCACCCCTCCCCGACGGTCGTGCACGACCGACCTGCCCGTAGGGACCGAACGCGCGACCACACCGACCGCGCGACCAGACCGACCGGACCGACCGGACCGACCGGACCGACCGCCCGACCGCCCGACCGGCGACACCGGCGCGACCGGCCAGACCGGCGCAACCGGCGCGACCGCGTCCGCCGGGACCGTGGCTCGGGTGGCAGGCTGCAGGTCATGCGGTTCGGGGTCGTCGGCACGGGCGGGTGGGCGCGCGACGTGCACGCGGCGGGCGTCGCCGCGACCGAGGGGGCCGAGGTCGTCGCCGTCTGGGGCAGGGACCGCGGCCGGGCCGACGCGCTCGCCGCCGAGCACGGTGCCCGTGCCCTCGCCGGGGAGGCGGAGGTCGACGACCTGCTCGACGCGGTCGACGCCGTCACGTTCGCGGTCCCGCCCGACGTGCAGGCGCCGCTCGCCGAGCGCGCCGCCCGCGCCGGACGCCACGTCCTCCTGGAGAAGCCGACCGCCCTGACGGTCGAGCGGGCCGAGGCCGTCGACTCGGCCGTGGCCGACGCGGGAGTGGCCTCGGTCGTGTTCATGACGGCACGGCACACCCCGGCCGTCGTCGACTGGCTCGACGGGCTCGCCGCACAGGGCGGCTGGACGGGCGCGAGCGCCGCCTGGGTCGGGTCCATCTACGCCGACGGCAGCCCGTTCGGCGCGAGCCCGTGGCGTCGTGAGCACGGCGCCCTGTGGGACGTCGGTCCCCACGCGCTGTCGGTGCTCGTGCCCGCGCTCGGGCCGGTGCGCACGGTGCGGGCCGCGCGCGGACCGGGCGACACCGTCCACCTCGTGCTGCGGCACGGCGAGGACGCCGGCGCGCCCTCGAGCGCGGTGACCCTCAGCCTCACCGTCCCGCCGCAGGCCGCCGCGCTGCGGTGCGACGTGTACGGCGAGCACGGCTGGACGTCGGTCCCCACGGACCACGGCACGAGCGCGCTCGAGGCGCACGGCCTGGCCGTCGCCGCCCTGCTCCGGGCCGCGGCCGGCGGGCCCGCGCACCCGTGCGACGCGCGCTTCGGCGCCGACGTCGTCCGCGTGCTCGCCGACGCCCAGGTGCAGCTCGACGCTCAGCGGTAGGTCGCCACCGCCGCGAGCAGCCGGTCCCAGAAGCGCTCGACGTCGAGGCCCTGCGCGACGAGGGCGTTCGGCGGCCGGCCGCTGTAGCCGTCGAGGTCGACGACCGTCGCCCCCGTCGTCCAGCGGCCCTCGGTCTCCACCACGACGTTGGTGCGGACGACCGGCACCAGGCTCGGGTCGAGCACCCGCGCGACCGCGACGGGGTCGTGCAGCGGCGGGTGCGGCATGGCGAACACGTCGCGGTACGTCGTCGCGAAGAACGTCATGAGCTCGACGCACACGCGCGCGACCGGTGTGCCGATCGCGTCCAGACGCGCGACGACGTCGGGCGTGACGAGCGCGAGGTGGGTCGTGTCGAGGCCGACGACCGTCACCGGGACGCCGGAGTCGAGCACCTCCTGCGCCGCCTCGGGGTCGTTGGCGGCGTTCGCCTCCGCGTACGGGGAGATGTTGCCGCGGCCCGTCGAGCCGCCCATCCACACGACGTCACCGATGCGCTCGCGGGCCGCGGGGTCCGCGCGCAGCAGGAGCGCGACGTTGGTGAGAGCGCCGGTCGCCACGACCGTCACCGGGTCCTCGCTGCCGGCCAGCACCCGCTGCATCAGCCGGACCGCGCCGCCCTCGACGGCCGTGACGGTCGGCTCGGGCAGGACCGGACCGTCGAGCCCGCTGTCGCCGTGGATGTCCGGCGCGACGCGCAGCGGCCGGGCGAGCGGCCGGTCGGCGCCGCGCGCCACCGGTACGTCGGTGATGCCGGCGAGCGTGCACAGCGCGAGGGTGTTGCGCAGGCACTTGTCGACCGTCTGGTTGCCGTGCACGACGGTCACGGCACGCAGGTCAACGGCGGGGTCGGCGTGGGCGAGGAGCAGCGCGAGCGCGTCGTCGTGGCCGGGGTCGCAGTCGAGCACGATCGGGACGGGCACGGCCCGATCCTGCCCGCTCCGCGCTGTCGGTGGACGGCGGGAGGGTGGACCCGTGGCGAGCGCGCGCGAGGTCGACCGGGGCGAGGTGGCGCTGCTGCGGCTCGTCGCGCACGGCCTCGCGCCGGACGGCCCGCGCGACCCGGCCGCGCCGGTCCGGCACCTGCTCGCGCTGCAGGGACAGGACCTGCCCGGGGCGCTGCGGTCCGTCGCGCTGCGCTGCGGGCGCGACACCGCCGCCGTCGCCGACGCCTTCGACGCCGGGCACGTCGTCCGCACGTGGCCCATGCGCGGGACGCTCCACGTCGTGACGCCGGGCGACGTCCGCTGACTCCTCGGGCTCACCGTCCGGGCGCAGCACGCCAAGGCGCGCCGACGGCACGAGGAGCTGGGCCTGACGCCGGCCGAGGTAGACCGCGCCCGTGCGGTCGCCCTCGGCGCCCCGCCCGGCGGCCTCACGCGCGAGGAGCTGCTCGCGCGCTGGGAGGACGCGGGCATCCCGACCGGGGACCAGCGCGGCTACCACCTCGTCGCACACCTGTGCCAGGCCGCCGACCTCGTGTGGGGGCCCGTGGTCCGCTCCGACGACGGGAGGGTCGTCGGCCAGCGCCTCGTGACCCTCGACGAGCGGTTCCCTCCGGCGGACGCGTCCCGCGAGGAGCTCGTGGCCCGGCTCGCCGAGCGCTACCTCCGCTCCCACGGCCCGGCCACCGTCACCGACCTCGCCCGCTGGTGCGGTCTCGGGCTGCGCGAGGTGCGGGCGGGCGCCGCCGCGGTCCGTGACCGCCTCGATGTGGTGACGCTCGACGGCGTCGAGCTCCTCATGGACCCCTCGACTCCCGAGCAGCTGGCCCGCTGCCGCGCCGCGGCCCGCCGCGAGCTGCGTCTGCCCGGGTTCGACGAGCTGCTCCTCGGGTACGCCGACCGCTCCGCCACCCTCGACCCGCAGCACGCGACCGCCGTCGTGCCGGGTGGGAACGGGGTGTTCCGCCCGACCGTCGTGGTCGACGGCCGGGTGGTCGGCGTGTGGCGGCCGGCGACCCGCAGCCGGACGGAGGACGTCGAGCGCTTCGGCTGAGCGGCCCGAACGCGCCGGTCGTTACGGTCGGGGGGTGCGAGTCGGTGTCGTCATCCTCCCGCAGCAGCGCTGGGCCGACGCCGCCCGCACGTGGCGGCGCGCGGAGGAGCTGGGGTTCGACTCGGCGTGGACCTACGACCACCTGTCGTGGCGGTCGCTGCGTGACGAGCCGTGGTTCGCGACCGTCCCGACCCTCGTGGCCGCCTCGACCGTCACGTCGACCATCACCCTCGGCACGTGGGTCGCGAGCCCGAACTACCGCCACCCGGTGCCGTTCGCCAAGGAGCTGATGAGCCTCGACGACATCAGCGGCGGGCGGTTCGTCCTCGGGGTCGGCTCAGGGGGCAGCGGGTACGACGCGACGGTCCTCGGCACCGACCCGCTGCCGCGCGCCGTGCGCACCCGCCGCTTCGAGGAGTTCGTCACCCTGCTCGACCTGCTCCTGCGGCAGCCGGCGACCACGTGGCGGGGCGAGCACTTCGCCGCGCACGAGGCGCGGATGCTGCCGGGCGGGCCGTCGGCGCCCCGGCTGCCCTTCGCGGTGGCCGCCAACGGCCCGCGCGGCATGGCGCTCGCGGCACGCCTCGGCGGGGGCTGGGTGACGACGGGTCCCGCACGCGACGAGGCCGACGACCGCCCCGACGCCCTGGACGCGTGGTGGCGGGGCGTCGAGGACCTCTGCGCCCGGTTCGACAAGGCCCTCGACGCCGTGGGTCGCGCCCGCGCGGAGCCGCGCCGCTACCTCAGCGTCGACGTCGGCCGGTACGCGCTGTCCTCGGTGGACGTGTTCCTCGACGCGCACGAGCGTGCGCGGGCGCTCGGGTTCACCGACCTCGTCACGCACTGGCCGCGGGCCGCCGGCGTCTACGCGGGCAGCGAGGCCGTCCTCGAGGCCGTTGCGGCCCGCCTGCCGTCGCTGGGGTGACCCGCCGACCGTCAGAAGAGCAGGACCTCGTAGTCGCGGAAGCGACGGTCGACGGTGAGCAGCCGCAGACCGCGTCGCCGGGCCTGCGCGATCAGCATCCGGTCGAAGGGGTCGCCGTGGTGCGGTGGCAGCGCACCGGCGGCCAGCCCGTCGTCCACCGTGACCGGAAGCTCCGTGAACCCCTGCTCACGCAGCTCGTCGTGGAGGCCGTCGGGCACGACCACCTTGCCGAGTGCCGCCTTGATGGCGATCTCCCACGCCGAGGCGGCCGACACCAGCACCTCCTGCTCACCGTCGGCGAGCGCCCCGCGCATCCGCTGCGGCAGCCTCTCGTCGTCACCCAGCCACCACAGCAGGATGTGGGTGTCGAGGAGGAGGCTCACGGCACTCGCGGCTCGAGGTCGCCTTCGAAGGCCGCTACGACGGCATCCGGTGTCTCGTCGAAGTCGTCGGCGACCACCAGCCGACCTCGCCACGCGCCCGGCACCCGCTTCACGCCGGCTCGCGCGCGCACCAGCCGGGCCACGGGTTGTCCCGCGCGCGCGATGACCACCTCCTCACCGTGCTCGACCGCCTCCAGCAGCCGGGACAGGTGGGTCTTGGCCTCGTGGACGTTCACCGTGCGCGTCATGTCTCCACCGTATGGACTAAGTCGGACTAAGTCCACCACCCGAGAACGGCTGCAGCCGCGCGGGACTCAGCGCCATGGGCGGACGAGCTCACCCACCCGCTCGGTCAGCGCCGTCTGCAGCAGCGGGCCGAAGGTGATGCGGTGCACGCCCATCGCCCTCAGCTCCTCGGGGGTGCCGGCCGGTGCGCCGGTCACGGGGTGCGCGGTGAGGTTGACCGGACCGTCGAGGCCGTCGAGCAGGGCCCGTGCCGTGGCGGCGTCCGGCACCTTGACCGGGTAGACGCACCGGGCACCCGCGGCCTCGCACGCACGCAGCCGCGTGAGCGCCTCCGCGAGCGGGTCGGGGAACGACGCGACCTTGCCGAGGAAGGCGTCGGTGCGGGCGTTGACGACGAGCTCGACACCGGCGTCGTCCGCGGCGGAGCGGATGGCGCCGACGTAGTCGGCGTGCTCCTGCACGTCGCGCATGCGGCCCTCGGAGTGCACGGTGTCCTCGACGTTGATGCCGACGACGCCCGCGTCCAGCACGCGCTCGACGAGCTCGGCGGCGGGCGTGTCGTAGCCGGACTCGACGTCGAGCGAGACGGGCACCTCGACGGCGCCGGTGATGCGCCGGGCGCCCTCGAGCGCGTCGATGAGCGTCATGCCCTCGTTGTCGGACTGGCCCCGGGAGTCCGCGAGCGGGTGGCTGCCGACGCTGAGGGCCTCGAAGCCCGCGTCGACGACGGCCCGGGCGGACCACGCGTCCCAGACGGTCGGCAGCACGAGCGTCGTGCCGGTGTGGTGGAGGCGGAGCAGCTCGGAGGCGCGGGCGGCGACGTCGGTGGTCATGGCCGAGGGTCGCACGCCGTCCGCACCGGCGCGTGTCCACAGGGCTCGGACGGGGCCGGGCACGGCCCTCCTACGCTGCCGTCGTGGAGCCGAGGGCGTCGCTGGCGGACCGCCTCGGCGGCAAGGGTGCCCTGACGGTCGCGGGGCTCCTCGCCGGCACCGTCCTGCTCCAGCGGTGGTGGCTGACGGGGCTGCTCGCCGTGCTCCTCGCGGGCGTCGCCGTCGCCGAGGTCCTGCGGTCGAGGCGGGAGCGGCGGCGCCGTGAGGAGGCGGGCGGCACCGGACCCCGCTCCTACACCGCGCAGGTCCACGACGGCCGCGACGAGCTCGTGGGTCCGGGGCGGGGCTGGTGGGCGTGGGCGTACACCACGCACCGGCTCACGCTCGTGGTCGGTCCCGAGGCGCTGGAGCTGGTCCCGACGGCCTTCCAGCGCCGGCGGGCGCACTTCCACCCCGGCCGGCTCGCCTGGCGGGACGTGACGGCACTGCGGTCGTGGGACGTCGGACGGGCCGTCCCCGGCGGGACCTTCTCCTTCCTCCGCGTGACGCTCGTGGCGCTCCGCCTCGTGGACGGGTCGCTCGTGTCCTTCTCCACCGACGCACCGGAGCTCGTCGCGGACATGGTGGCGCACCTCGAGGTGGAGCACGGCCGCTGAGGCCAGGTGCACGTGGCCGGGGAAGGGGGCGGGGTCGTCGGGCGTTGACGCTTGTGCAACGCTTCACAAGCCCCGAGCGACGGCGCTCCCCCACCACCCAGCGGTCGGGCGGCAGCCCGGCTCGGAAGGACCGCCATGACCACCAGCACCACCGGCCGCACGGCCGCCACCCGTCACCGGGTCGTCATCGTCGGCTCCGGCTTCGGCGGCCTCTTCGCCGCCAAGCGCCTGGCGAGGGCCGACGTCGACGTCACCCTCGTGTCCCGGACCGTCCACCACCTGTTCCAGCCGCTGCTGTACCAGGTGGCCACGGGGATCCTGTCCGAGGGGGAGATCGCCCCCGCCACCCGCGAGGTCCTCAAGCGGCAGGACAACGTCCGCGTGCTCCTCGGCGACGTGCTCGACGTCGACGTGGCGGCCCGCACCGTCACCTTCGCGGGGGAGGGCACCACCACGTCGCTGCCCTACGACAGCCTCGTCGTGGCCGCGGGCGCCGGGCAGTCGTACTTCGGCAACGACCGCTTCGCCGAGCACGCGCCCGGCATGAAGACCGTCGACGACGCGCTCGAGCTCCGTGCCCGCATCTTCACGGCCTTCGAGCGGGCCGAGCTCGCCACGACGCGCGAGGCGCGCGACCGCGCCCTCACCTTCGTCGTCGTCGGGGCGGGCCCCACCGGGGTCGAGATGGCGGGGCAGATCGCCGAGCTCGCCAACCGCACCCTCGCGGGCGAGTACCGCAGCATCGCGACGTCGACCGCACGCATCGTGCTGCTCGACGCCGGAGACCGGGTGCTGTCGTCCTTCGACGAGAGGCTGTCGCGCGACACCGCGGACCGCCTGCGCCGGCTCGGCGTCGACGTGCGCACCGGTGGCCTCGTCACCGACGTCGACGCGAGCGGCCTCACGGTCCGCGGCACGAAGGACGGCCGGGAGCGGCGCATCGACGCCGAGACCGTCGTGTGGGCGGCCGGCGTCGAGGCCAACCCGCTCGGCCGGCTGGTGGCCGAGAGGGCGGGAGCCGAGACCGACCGCGCGGGCCGCGTGAAGGTCGAGCCCGACACGAGCGTGCCGGGCCACCCGGAGGTGTTCGTCGTCGGCGACCTCATGGCGCTGGACGGGCTGCCGGGCGTCGCGCAGGTCGCGATCCAGTCCGGGAAGCACGCCGCCGCGACGATCGCCGCCCGCGCGGCGGGCAAGCCCGTTCCGGGCGCCTTCCGGTACTGGGACAAGGGCTCGATGGCGACGATCAGCCGGTTCGCGGCGGTCGCCGAGATCGGGCGCATCCGCCTGACCGGGTTCGTCGCGTGGGCGGCGTGGCTGTTCGTCCACCTGCTCTACCTCATCGGCTTCAAGAACCGGGTGACGACGCTGCTGCACTGGGCGATCAGCTTCGTCGGCCGGGGCCGCACCCAGCGCGCCGTCACGCGGCAGCAGATCGTCGCCCGCTCGGTGCTCGAGCGGGTCGAGAAGGAGCGCGTCGGCGGCACGGCCACCGACGCGCACGTGTCCGAGGCGGAGCGCCAGCGCGCCTGACGGCCGGGTCCCCGGACCCGACGGCCGGCCGCTGCCAGCCGTCGTCAAGCGCGGTGCAAGTGTCCCCGGTGAGGGTCGTCCCGACATCGACCCTCACCGGAAGGACACGACCATGAGCACCACACGCACCCTCGCCTGGCGCCTCGCCCTCGTCGCCGGAGGCCTCGCCATGGCCGCCGGCGGCGCCCTGCACCCGGAGTCCGACGGCGCCGACCCCCTGCGCGAGGAGCTCGCCGTCATGACGGCGGACCCCGCGTGGGTCCCCGGGCACGCGCTCACCACGGTCGGCACCGTGCTGGTCGTGCTCGGACTGTGGAGCGTGCTGCGCGCCGGTCTGTGGCCCACCGCTGTGCGCCGGCTGCTGCTCGTGACGACGGTCGTCTGGGCGCTCTACGTCGTCGAGACCGTCATGCACCTCGCCTCGGCGGTCGACGCGCACGCCCTCGCCCACGGCGGGGCGGCGCCGGTCGCCTTCACCCACATCGGGCTCGCCGCCGTCCTGTACCCGCTGAGCGGACTCGCCCTCGCCACCCTCGCGCTCGGCCTCGGCCGCGCCTGGGGCGGCTGGCGGTGGCTGCTCGCCGTGCCAGGCGTCGTCGGCGGCCTCGCGCACGCCGTGTCGGTCCCGCTCACGCTGGTGCTGCCGACGGCGGAGCTGTCCCCGTTCTTCGCCGTCGGAGGGATCCTCACCGCACTCTGGGCCGTCGCCACGGGCCTCGGCGGGCGCCAGGAGCGCCCCGCCGCGGTCTCCGGCACGCCCGTCCCCCGCGTCGCGCGCGCCGCAGTCGCCTGACCTGCGACGACCTCGCGCGGGACGTCCCGCCGGCCGGGCACCCGGACCTAGCATCCGAGCATGCGGGTCCGGGTGCTCGGCGACGTCGAGGTGCTTCTCGCCGACGGGCGCCCCGCCGACCTGGGAGGGCCGAAGCCCCGCGCGCTCCTCGGGCTGCTCGTCGCGGCGGGCGGCCGGCCCGTCCCCGTCGAGCAGCTCGTCGACGAGGTGTGGGGCGAGGAGCCGCCCGCGCGGGTCGAGGCGTCGCTGCAGTCCTACGTGGCGCGGTTGCGCCGCGAGCTCGAGCCGGGTCGCGGCGCCCGCGTCCCGGCCACCCGGCTGCGGACCCACCCCGGCGCGTACTCCCTCGCCGTGGACGAGGTCGACGCCGACCGGCTCGCCGACCTCGTCGGGCGGGCGCAGGACGCCGCCGGGCCGGACCCGGGCGGCGCCGCGCGGCTGCTGGCGGAGGCGCTCGGGCTGTGGCGCGGCGAGCCGTACCCGGGTCTCGGCTGGTGCCCGTCGCTCGCGGCCGAGGCCACCCGGCTCCGCGAGCTGCACGCCGCCGCGCAGGAGGCGGCGTGGCGGCTGCGGCTGGATCGCGGGGACAGCGCCGGCGTCGCCGCGGAGCTCGGCCGGGCCGTCGTCGTCGACCCGCTGCGGGAGCGGCGCTGGGCGCTGCTCGCGCTCGCGCAGTACCGCGGTGCGCGGCAGGGCGACGCGCTCGCGACGCTGCGCCGGGCGCGCGAGACCCTCGCCGACGAGCTCGGGGTCGACCCGGGTGAGGAGCTGCGGGCGCTGGAGGCCGCCGTGCTGCGGCAGGACCCCGAGCTCGACGGGCCGCGGCGGGGCGAGGGGGACGGCCGCCGGCACGCCGTGCCCTCCCGCCACGACGGTCCGGCCGGCCCCCCGGCCGGCCCCCCGGCCGTCGCCCCGTCCGCCGGCCCGTCGGTCGGCCCGTCGGTCGGCCCGGCCGTCGGCCCGTCCGTCGCACCGCCGCAGGTGCGTCCACGCCGGCTCGCCGGCCGCGACCGGCCGCTCGCCGACGTCGACGCCGCCCTCAGCGACGCGGCAGCCGGCCGTGGCCGCGTCGTCCTCGTGCACGGCGAGGCCGGGATCGGCAAGACGCGGTTCGTGGCGGAGGTCGTGGCCGCCGCCGGGGCCCGCGGCTTCCGCACCGGCCGCGGCACGTGGGACGCCGACGGCGGGCCGGCCATGTGGGGGTGGACGCGCGCGACACGCGAGGCGCTCGGGACGGACGTGCTCGCCGTCCCCGGGGGCGAGGTCGTCGACGCCGCCTCGCTGAGCCTGCGCCTCGCGGACGCGCTGCTCGCGGCGCTGCGGGGGCCGGTCCCGTCCGTGCTCCTGCTCGACGACGTGCACTGGGCGGACCCCGACAGCCTCCGTCTCGTGCGACGCGTCGCCGCGCAGGTCGGCGACGTGCCGGCCGTGCTCGTGCTCGCGATGCGCGACACCGGGGCCGACGCCCCGCCCGCGGTGCAGGAGCTGCTCGGCTCGCTCGCCCGCCTCGACGTCGTCCGGGTGCAGCTCGGTGGCCTCGACGCCGACGCCGTCAGCGAGTACGTGCACCACGACGCCGGCGTCCGCCTGACCCGGGACGCCGCCGAGGCGCTCGTCGCCCGGACCGGCGGCAACCCCCTCTACGTCACCGAGCTCGTCCGCCTGCTCGGGGCCGAGGGGGCGCTCGCCCGACCCGGCAGCGAGGCGTGGCAGCGCGTGCCCCGCGGGGTCCTCGACGTGGTCCGGCAGCGTCTCGCGCAGCTCGACGCGCCCGCGCCGGGGCTGCTGACGACGGCTGCGGTCGTCGGGCGGGGCTTCGACGTCGACGTCGTGGCCCGCTCGGCCCGGTGCCCCGTCGAGGACGTCGAGGACGCGGTCGAGGCGGGCCTCGCCCTCGGTCTGCTCGAGCCGGTCGGGGAGGCCGCACCGACGCGGTTCCGGTTCGTGCACGCCCTCGTCGCCGACGCGCTCCGGGAGAACGTGCCCGCCCCGGCCCGCACCCGGCTGCACGCCGCCGTCGCCGTCGCGCTGGAGGAGCACCACGCCGGACGGCTCGGCGCGCACGTCGCGGAGGTCGCCGAGCACTACCGCCTCGCCGGCCCCGCGCAGGCCCGCTCGGCCTGGGTGCTGACGGTGGCCGCCGCGCAGCAGGCCGCCGACCGCTCCGCCCACGCCGAGGCGCTGCGGCTGTTCCGCCTCGCGGCCGCGCTCCAGCGGCCGGGTCTCGTCGACGCCGTCGAGGCGGAGGCCGTGCTCGTCGGCCAGACGCGGGCGCTGCGACGGCTCGCCCGCCCCGTGGAGGCGTGGCACCCCGCGGCGGCCGCCGCGCGCTCCGCCCTCGACCGCGGGGACCCCACCGCGGCCGCGGCCGCCCTGCTCGACGTCACGGAGGACGCCGTCTGGGGGTGGCGGTTCCGCCCGGCCGTCGACCGCGACGCCATCGCGCTGTGGCAGGAGGTGCTCGAGGCGACCGGCGGCACCGGCGCGATCGACCCGCTCCCGCCCGTCACCCGGTCGCTCACCGAGGCCGCGCTCGCCACCGAGCTCCTCCACGACCGGGGGAGCCTGCCCGCGGCGACCGCGCTGGTCGACACGGCCGTCTCGCGCGCCCGGGCCGAGGGCACGCCCGCGCAGGTCGCGGCGGTGCTCCAGGTCGCGTGCGTCGCGCTGTCCCGGATGGGCGTCGCGCACCACCGCGCGGCGCTCGCGCAGGAGCTCGTCGAGGTGACGACGCGCCTGGGCGACGGGCGCGGGCTCGCGCTGGCCCTGACGAAGCGGGCCTCCGGCCGCGGCGAGCTTGGCCTCTGGGACGAGGCGTACTCCGACCTCGTGCGCGCCCGTGAGCTCGCCCGCCGCCACCACCACCTGCCGGTGCTCCTCGTGGCGGGGTACGGCGTGGGCGTGGTGCGGCAGTCGCGGGCCGAGTGGGGCGCCGCGACCGCCGAGCTCGACGAGCTGGAGCACCTCGAGGAGACGCTCGCGATGCCCGGCGTCGGCGTGGTCATGGCCCAGCGACTGGCCGTCCTGTTGCACCAGGACCGCCTCGGCGAGCTCGAGCCGGCGCTGCGGGCCGGTGCGCAGCACGCGCCCGAGCACCTGCGCGACCTGTACGCGCTGCACCTGGTGAGGACCGACCGGACCCGCGAGGCGCGGCTGCTGCTCGGGGCGTGGGCCGACCAGCCGCCCGTCGACGAGGACTACCTGTGGCCCACCATGACGGTGCTGCGGGCGTGGCTGTGGCTGGAGCTCGACGACGCCGCCGCCGTGGCCGCGCTACGCGCGCGCCTCGAGCCGCACGCGCACCTGGTCGCCGCCGGCGGCATGTCGTCGTTCTTCCTCGGCAGCCTCGCCCACACCGTCGGCCGGCTCGCGCTGCACTCCGGCGACGTCGAGGGCGCGCGGCGGCACCTGCTCGCCGCCCGGCAGGCGCACGAGCGGATGGGGCTGCCGGGCTGGGTCGAGCGCACCGACGCGCTGCTGGCACGCGCGGGCGCAGCCTGAGCAGCCCGCCCGCGCGCCGGGCGCCGTCACGAGCATCACGGGGTCGCCGTGCCGTGGACCGCGAGCGCCCGGCGGCGGTACGCGCGGCGGGCGATCCGGGGAAGGAGCCACCGGACGGGCGGGGGCGCGTCGCCGAGCATCCGCTGCACGGCCGCGGGGTCGCCGTCCTGCACGATCATGCCGAGCACGACCATGCCGTCGGCGCCCGTGGGCCCCTTGGCGCGGGCGGTCGAGCCCAGCAGCTTCCACTCCGCCGGCGTGCACGTGCGCGCCGCGATGGGCAGCAGGCGCTGCTCCTCGGCGTCGAGGTGCTCGACGAGGTGGACGTAGGCGCGGCCGAGCAGGTCCGCGAGCCGGTCGCGGTCCTCGGCGGCCGCCGTCGCGCGCCAGCGGGGCAGCGCCTCGCCGACCTCCTGCAGGAGCGCGTCGACGGTCTCGTGCTGGGACTCCATGAGGTGGACGACGGGGGCGAGCTCGTCCGGGACGCGCTCGAGCAGGAGCGGCCACAGCAGCTCGTCCTCGGTCGTGTGGTGCTCGTGGAGGCTGCGGGTGACGAGGGCGACGTGGTCGGCGACCACCTCGGCCCGCGCCACGTCACCGGCCGCGACGCGGCGGACGGCGGCCGGGGCCAGGCGCAGCTCCCGCCGGTACATGGTGTGGACGGCGACCATCTGGTCGGTGTCGACGAACGGGGTGGACGTGGTCGTGCTCACGGTGGGCTCCTGAGGGTGGGTGCGTGGTCGGAGCCACCGTGCGGCGGGCGCGCTGCAGCGGGCTTGCACCCGGCTTGCAGCCCCCGGCCGCCGCGACCGCGCTGAGGCCGGGCCGTGGCCACGACGACACGTGCAACGGGTGCGGTGCGCGCTTCGCGCCGCCGGAGGCCGTCGGATGTGTCGCTGGGGCCGGGCCCGCGGTCAGGGGCGCAGCGGCAGGCGCACCTGGAACCGGGTGTCGCCCGGCTCGCTCTCGACCCGCAGGTCGCCGCCGTGCCGGTTGACGACGATGCGGAAGGAGATGTCGAGGCCGAGGCCGGTCCCCTCGCCCACGGGCTTGGTCGTGAAGAAGGGCTCGAAGATGCGTCGGCGCAGGTCCGGCGGGACACCCGGGCCGGTGTCGCCGACCTCGACGAGGAGGGAGTCCCCGTCGCGCCGGGTGCGCAGCGTGAGCGTCCCGGAGCGGACCCCGTCGGGCCCGGTCATTGCGTGGGCGGCGTTGTCGAGCAGGTTGGTCCACACCTGGTTGAGCTCGCCGGGGTAGCCCTGGATCGGGAGCAGCGTCCGGTCGAGGTCCTTGACGACCTCGAGCCCCTCGAGCTTCCGCCCCATCATGACGAGCGTCGCCTTGAGGCCTTCGTGGACGTCGAAGGTCTGCTGGGCGGCGCGGTCCATCTGGGAGTACTGCTTGGCGGCCCCGACGAGCGTCGAGATCCGCTGGGTCGCGTCCTCGATCTCGCTCATCAGCTGCTCGGTCTCCAGCGAGTACACGATCCAACGCAGACCGCTCTCGAGGAGGTGGGCGGGCACCTCGTCGGCGAGGCGCTGCAGCCACGCGGGGGTCAGCCCGGCGGCGGTGAGCGGCGGCGCGAGGTCCCACGGCGCCCCGACGCCACGGTCCTCCAGCCAGTCGACGAGCTCGTCCTCCGCGTCGTTCGCCGCGAGGGCCGACAGGTCCTCGGCCGTCGTCGCGCACGCGAGCGCGTCGTCCTGCAGCCCCGCGAGGGCCGTGAGGACCTTCGGCTCCAGCTGCTGGTCGGCGAGCATCGCGAGCTTGTGGTGCATCTTGCGGACCCGCTCGCGCAGCGCGCTCGTCGCCCGCACCGCCGCGGCCGCCGGGTTGTTGAGCTCGTGGGTCAGGCCGGCCGTCACGGTCCCGAGGGCGAGCAGTCGTTCCCGCTGCCCGACGAGCTCGTTGCTCTGCTGCAGACCGAAGTACAGACCCTCGAGCAGGTGGACGGCCATGGGGAACCACTCGCGCACCTGGGCGCCGAACTCCGCGGCCGGCAGCTGCAGCAGGGTGGCCGGCGTGACGGCGCGGAACGAGTTGACGTACGTCGTCGTGCCCCGCTCCCCGACGTACGCCTGCGTCGCGCCGCCGTAGACGCCGACCTGCGAGGTGCGGGACGTCTCCACCTGGTCGCCACGGACGTTGCGGGTGACGGACACCTCGCCGGACAGCAGGACGTAGAAGCAGGTGGCCGGGTCGCCCTCGGCGAAGACGGAGTCCGCGGCGTCGTACGACACGACCTCGCCGTGCGTGCGCAGCCACTCGAGCTTGTCGTCGTCGAGCGCCTCGAAGAGGAACAGCGCGCGCAGCTCGTCGTTGGTCAGCGTGACCGCCATGGCGGCCTCCTCAGCTCCGGTGTCTCAGCTCTGGTCGAGGTAGCGGTGGGCGAGCGTCACCGCCATCGCGCCCTCGCCCACGGCGGAGGCGACGCGCTTGACGGACTCGGCCCGGACGTCGCCCGCGGCGAACACGCCGGGGACGGACGTCTCCAGGTAGAACGGATCGCGGCGCTCGGACCATCCCGCGGGCCGCTCGCCCTCGCGGACGAGGTCCGGCCCGGTGAGGACGAAGCCCCTCTCGTCGCGCGCGACGGTCCCGTCGAGCCAGTCCGTGCGCGGCGCGGCGCCGATGAAGACGAAGAGGTGGGACGCGTCGACCCGTTCCGTCGTGCCGCGGGTGCGGTCGGCGAGGGTGACGGCCTCGAGGTGGTCCGTGCCGTGGGCCGACACGACCTCGCAGCACGTGCGCACCTCGACGTTGTCGATGCCCTGCACCTGCTCGACGAGGTAGCTCGACATCGACGTCGTCAGCGTCTGCCCGCGCACGAGCAGGGAGACCTTCGCCGCGGTGCGCGCGAAGAAGACCGCGGCCTGCCCGGCGCTGTTCGCCCCGCCGACCACGAGGACGTGCTGGTCGCGGCACGCCTCGGCCTCGGTGGCGGCGCTGCCGTAGTACACGCCCCGTCCGAGCAGGTCCTCGCACCCGTCCGCGGGCAGCCGCCGGTACTGCACACCCGTCGCGAGCAGCACCGCGCGCGCCCGCACGTCGGAGCCGTCGGCGAAGCGGACGGTGCGGACCGGGCCGTCGACCTCCAGGCCGGTCACCTTGCGCGCCGTCAGCACCTCGGCCCCGAACCGGACGGCCTGCCGCCGGGCGCGGTCCGCGAGCTGGCCGCCGGACACGCCGTCGGGGAAGCCCAGGTAGTTCTCGATCCGGGAGCTCTGGCCGGCCTGCCCCCCCGTGGCGCTCGCGTCGACGAGGACGGTCCGCAGCCCCTCGGAGGCCCCGTAGACCGCCGCGCCGAGCCCGGCCGGACCGCCGCCGACGACGAGGAGGTCGTAGAAGTCCTCCGCCGGCGTCGTCGAGAGCCCTGCGAGAGCGGCGACGGAGGGGAGGTCCGGCTGGGCGTGGGCGGTGCCGTCGGGGGTGACGAGCACGGGCACCCGGTCGGCGTCGAGCCCGGCGGCCTCGAGCAGGCGCTCGCCCTCCGGCCCGTCGACGGCGACCCACGAGTACGGCGCCCCGTTGCGGGCGAGGAAGTCGCGCACCTCGTGCGAGGCGCGGGACCAGCGGTGCCCCACGAGCCGCAGACCGTCGACCTCGCGGTCGCCCTCCCGCCGCCACGTGTCGAGCAGCTCGTCGACCACCGGGTACAGCTTCTCCTCCGGCGGGTCCCACGGCTTGAGCATGTAGCGGTCGACGTCGACGACGTTGATGGCGCGGATCGCGGCGTCGGTGTCGGCGTAGGCGGTGAGCAGCGCGCGCCGCGCCCGTGGGAACAGGTCCATCGCCTGCTCGAGGAACTCCACGCCGTCCATGTCGGGCATCCGGTAGTCCGCGAGGAGGACCGCGACCCGGCTGCCGCGCAGCTTGAGCTCGCGCAGCGCCTCCAGCGCCGCGGCGCCGCCGTCGGCCCGCACGACCCGGTGCTCGCCCGCGTAGCGGCGGCGCAGGTCCCGCGCGATGGCGCGTGAGACGGACGGGTCGTCGTCGACCGTGAGGACGACGGGGAGGTCGCGCCCCTCCGCCATCAGGCCTCGGCGAGGGTGCGGTCGAGGTAGCACCAGCGCCACGTCTCGCCGGGCTCGAACGAGCGCACGACGGGGTGGCCGGTGCTGCCGTGGTGGGCGGTGGCGTGCCGTGACGGCGAGGAGTCGCAGCAGCCGACGTGGCCGCAGCTCGTGCACAGGCGCAGGTGCACCCACCGGCCGCCGTCGGCGAGGCACTCCTCGCACCCCTCGGGGGTGCGGGCGGGCGGCGTCTCCGCCGTCCCGGCGGGGTCGAGGTGCTCGCAGGTCGTGGGCACGGTGCCTCCCAGGTCTCGTGACGGGGGTGGCTGCGAGGCCGGGCTGATCCTCACCCGCCGGGCCGTCCCCGCGCCAGGGGGAGCCGGGACCGTTCCGCCGACAGCGGACGACGGCCCGTCAGGGCAGGCCGAACAGCCGGCGGACGAACCCGTCCCACACCCGGTCGCCGCCGAGGCGCCGCAGCGCCATGAGGCCGCGGGCGCCAGGGGTCACGACGTAGCGGCTCCGGGGCCGCTCGGCGGTGACGGCCCGCTCGACGGCGCGGGCGACCGCGTCGGGTCCCGCGGCGAGCGGGCCCGCGTAGGAGCGGGACATGCCGCGCTCGACGGCCGCGGTGAGACCGGCGTACGGCGAGGGCGTCCGCTCGTCCGTCCCCGCGGCCGGCTCGGACCGTCCGGTCCCGTCGCCGGCCGCGGCGAGGCTGCGCGTCGCCGTCGCGCCGAACTCCGTCCGGATGAGGCCCGGCTCGACGAGGCTCACGTGCACGCCGAACGGCGCCACCTCCACGCGCAGCGCGTCGTGCAGGGCGACGAGCGCGTGCTTGGACGCGTGGTACCAGCCGCCGCCGGGGAAGGTGAGGCGCCCGCCCATCGAGCCGACCGTGACGATGCGGCCGTCGCCGGCCTCCCGCATCTCCGGCAGGACGAGCCGGGTGAGCCGGGCGACGCCGATGACGTTCGTCTCCAGCTGGGCGCGGGCCGCGTCCAGCGACACCTCCTCCACCGGTCCGTACTCGCCGTAGCCGGCGTTGTTCACGAGCGCGCGCACCCGCCCGTGGTGACGGCGCGCGTCCTCGACCGCGGCGGCCGCGCTCGCGTCGTCGGTGACGTCGAGGGCGCCGGTCGTGCACCCGGCGGCCGCGAGCCCCGCGAGGGTGTCCGGCCGGCGGGCGGTCGCGTGGACCTGGTGGCCCCCCCGCACCAGCCGGAGCGCAGTGGCGCGGCCGATGCCGCTGGAGCAGCCGGTCACGAGGACGGCACCGGTGGGGGCGGGCGTGGGCATGGTCTCTCCAGAGGTATGGCCTAACGGGTGTTAGGCGAACGCGACTGACCTTACAGCCGTTAGCCTTCCCACGTCGACCCGAGCGGACGGAGCAGCGCATGACCCCCGGACCGGCCCGCCGGACGCGCAACGCCCGCGGTGAGGGCGCCCGGCTGCGGACGGAGCTGCTCGCCGCCGCGTCACGGCTGCTCGCGGGAGGCGACCCCGCGGCGGTGACCCTGCGGGCGGTCGCCCGCGAGGCGGGGGTCGCCGCGCCGAGCGTGTACGGGCACTTCCCCGACCTCGACGCGCTCCTGCTCGCGGTCGTCGAGCAGCACCTCGCCGAGCTGCGCGCTGCGTTCGACGCGGCCGTCGCCGGTCCCGGCCACGCCGAGGAGCGGCTGCGCGCGGGCGCCCTCGAGTACTGCGAGTGGGGCCTGCGGCACCCGGGCGCCTACGCGGTGGTCTTCGGGGGGCGGGCGGTGCGACTGCTCACCGAGGCGGAGGCGGTCGCCTTCGAGGACGGCGAGGCGATGCTGGACTCGCTCGGCGCCCTCGTCGCCCGGCTGCCCGGGGTCGCGGCGGCCGACGTCGCCGGCCTGCGGCTGGCGGCGTGGACCGGCGTGCACGGCGTCGTGTCGCTGCGCTCCGGCAAGCCCGGGTACCCCTGGCCACCGCTCGCCGACCACGTGACCGCCGTCCTCACGGGCGTCCTGCCCCGGGGCGGGGGCTGACCGGACGGCCCGGGTGTGCGACGGTGAGACCCCGCCGGGCCGTCGGGCCGGTGGTGACGACCGACGCCGACCCGCAGGTGGAGAGGAGCCGACGGTGGTGGCCCCGCAGCGCGCTCGCGGCTCCGACGCCCGCCCCGAGAGCCCCCTGCCCACCAGGCGCGCCCTGCGGGAGCGCCGCGCCGCGGCCGCCGGCCAGGGCGGGCAGCCCGACGCCCGGCCGGTCCCGCAGCCCGACCCGACGCCGAGCCCCCGGCCGGGCCCGTCGCCGAGCCAGCAGCCCGGCCCCGCAGAGACGACGCGCTCGCACCCGGCCCCCGAGGGCGACTCGGGCCGTCGCGGTCGCCTCGGACCCCTCCGCCGCCGTGCCCGACCGCGCCGCGCGGGCTCACGCGTCACGATCCGGCCGTTCCGCCGAGGGGACGAGGCCGGTCTCGCGCGGGTGTGCCTGCGGACCGCGGCGGACGGCGCGGACGCCACCGACCGGCACGCGCACCCGGGCCTGCCCGCCGCCGTCTGGGCGCTGCCCTACGCGCGGTTCGAGCCCGACCTGTGCCTCGTCGTCGACGACGGCACCCCCGAGGGCCGCGTGAGCGGGTACGTGCTCGGCACGAGCGACACCGTCTCGTTCGAGGACTGGTGCGAGCGGGCGTGGTGGCCCGCGCAGCGCCGGGCGTACCCGATGGCGGACATGGTCGAACCGGCGGACCGCGAGGCCGCCGCCCTCGTCCACTCCCCCCGGCGGACCCCCGCGCGCATCACCGACCGCTACCCCGCGCACCTGCACGTCGACCTGCTCCCGCACGTGCGGGGCGGCGGCTGGGGCCGGCGCCTGCTCGAGGGGTTCATGGGGGCAGCGGCCCAGGCGGACGCGTCGGCCGTGCACCTCGGGGTGTCGGAGACGAACACCCGGGCCATCGGCTTCTACGCCCGCCTGGGCTTCGCGCTCGTCGAGCGGACGGACGGTGCGCTCGTGCTCGGCCGCCCCCTGTAGGCCGCGGGTCAGCCCTCGAGCGCCGCCGCGACCCGGTCGTGCCCGGCGGCCTCGTCGGCGCGGGACAGCCGGCGCAGCGTCCGGGCCAGGCCGCGGCGTGCCCACGCGTCGGTCGGGTCGAGGTCGACGAGGGTGCGGAAGGCCTGCTCGGCGCGGCCGAGCTGCGCGGAGTCGAAGTAGGCGCGGGCGAGGTCCGTCGCGACCGCGCGGTCGCGAGGAGCCGCCTCGGCGGCCTGCGCGAGGAGGCGGGCCGCCCCCGCGGGGTCACCGGCCGCGAGGTAGAGGCGGCCGCGGGCGACGAGGCTGTGCGTGTCCACCAGGAAGTTCACGAGCGGCTCAACGGCGGGCGCGGCGCCGTTCTTCCACAGGTCCGTCCACAGGTCCGTCCGGAGGCTCGGACACCGCCCGGACGGCGCCCGGCCCCGGCCGGGGGAGCACGTCGCGCGGCTCCCTCACCTCGTGCCCGGCCGCGCAGCGGACCTCCGCGTGGACGAGCTCGCCGCACCCCCGGTGCGCGAACTCGATCGGCGGCTGGACCGCGCCGGCGTCGCCGGTCCAGCGGCTCCCCCACCGCCACAGCGCGACGACGACCGGGTACAGGTCGAACCCCTTGTCGGTGAACCGGTACTCCTCGCGCGCGCGCCGCCCGGGCTCGCGGTAGGGGACACGACGCAGCAGCCCGTCGTCGACCATGCGCGCGAGCCGCCGGGCGAGCACGTCGCGCGGGAGCCCCGTGCGGCGCTGCATGTCGGCGAAGCGCCGGACCCCGCACCCCACCTCGCGGACGACCATGAACGTGGCGCGGTCGCCGACCACGTCGAGCGCCGCCTCCACGGTGCAGCCCTCGGTCGTCCACTCCAGGGCGGGCACCGCTCCCGCCGCCGCCGGGCCCGTCACCTCGCTCACGCGGCCATGCTAGGTCCGCTTGACAGACCCAGCAACGGCCACGACCCTGGGTCCGGTCACCGGACCCAGCTGCGGAGGTACGACGTGAACCTGTGGCTCCGACTGCTCGTGCTCACGCTCACCGCCCGGCGCCGGCCCCGGGTCGACCTGCTCGGGGAGTGCGTGACCCGCTTCCGCGTCGCACCCGGCGACCTCGACGCGCTCGGGCACGTGAACAACGGCCGCTACCTCACGGTGCTCGACCTCGCGCGCACCGACCTCGTCCTGCGCTCCGGGACGTCGCCGGTGCTGCGCCGGGAGGGCTGGTACCCCGTCGTCACTGCCGAGACCATCGCCTTCCACCGCGAGCTGCGCCTCGGGCAGCCGTACACCGTCACCACGCGGACCCTCGGCTGGGACGAGCGGTCCGTCCTGCTGGAGCAGGTGTTCCGCCGCGGCCACGACGGCGCGGGCGAGGTGGTCGCCGAGGCCGTCGTCCGGGCCCTCTTCCTGCGCCGCGGCGGCGGCCGGGTGCCGACCGAGGAGCTGCTCGCGGCCACCGGGCACGGGGGCGCCGCCCCGCGCCCGCTGCCGTCGTGGGTCGCAGACTGGCACGAGGCGCAGGACGGCGTCCGGCAGCGACGGCGCGCGGAGCGGCCGGCCGCCTGAGGGCTCACGTCCGCTGCACGCCCCGGCTCAGGACGATCGCGCTCTTGGTCCGCACGACGGCCGGGTCGGCGCCGATCCGCTCGAGGACCCGCTCGAAGTCGTGGACGCTCGTCGCGCGCACGTGGACGAGAGCGTCGGCCTCGCCGCTGATCGTGCAGGCGGAGACGACCTGCGGGTGCCGCGCCGCCACGGCGAGCACCTGCGACGGCGTGGTCGACGGCGCGCACCACAGCTCGACGTACGCCTCGGTCGTCCACCCCACGGCCTCCGGGTCGACGACGGCCGCGAAGCCGGTGATGACGCCGGTCTCGCGGAGCCGGTCGACCCGACGCTTGACCGCGGGCGCCGACAGCCCGACGCGGGCCCCCACGGCGGCGAAGGAGGCACGCCCGTCGTCGCGCAGGATCGCGAGGATGCGTTCGTCGAGGTCGTCGAGGGCCACGCAACGATCCTCCGCTTCACCGCTCTCACACGCAACGACCAACCGCGGCGACGCATGATCGCGCAGTGACCTGACGGCACCGGCCCGCCGACAATTCGAGGGTGACGACCCTGCTCCCGGGGGAGCCCGCGCTCCCCGTCCCGTCGCCCGCGACCGCCCCCGACGAGCGGGTCGCCGTCCGCCGGCGCTTCCTCATGTGCGCCCCCGTGCACTTCGAGGTCGCCTACGCGATCAACGCGTGGATGACGCCGGGCGTGACGGTGGACCGCGCGCTCGCGCTGCGGCAGTGGACGGCGCTCAAGGACGCATACACCTCGCTCGGCCACGTCGTGGAGGTGCTCGACCCCGTGCCGGGTCTGCCGGACATGGTGTTCGCGGCCAACGGCGCCTTCGTCGTCGACGGGATCGCGGTCGGCGCGCGCTTCGCCCACCCGGAGCGGGCCGGCGAGGCGCCGGCGCACGCGGCGTGGCTCGAGGCGCACGGCTTCGGACCCGTCACGCCGACGGTCGGGGTCCACGAGGGCGAGGGCGACCTCACGGTCGTCGGCGACCTCGTGCTCGCCGGCACGGGCTTCCGGACGGAGCGCAGCGCCCACGCGGAGGTCCAGGAGCGGACGGGCCGGCCCGTGGTCGGGCTCGAGCTCGTCGACCCGCGCTTCTACCACCTCGACACCGCGCTGTTCCCGCTCGACGACACGACCGTCGCTTACTACCCCGGCGCCTTCTCCGACGGCTCCCGTCGCGTCCTCGAGCGGCTGTACCCGGACGCCGTGGTCGCCTCCGAGGCCGACGCGCTCGTGCTCGGCCTCAACTCCGTGAGCGACGGCCGGCACGTCGTGCTGCCGGCCGCCGCGAGGGGGCTCGCCGACCAGCTGCACGCCCGCGGCTTCGTGCCGGTGCCGGTGGACCTGTCGGAGCTGCTCAAGGGCGGGGGCGGCCCGAAGTGCTGCACCTCGGAGCTGCGCCCCCGCCCGGTCTGAGGCAGGCGGTCGCTCAGGCGATCTCGCGCCGCTGCAGCCGCAGCCAGCCCAGCGCGAACGGCACGACGGCCCAGAGGCCGGTGACGCTCGCCACCTGCGCCCACTGCCGCCCGGACAGCACGGTGTCCATCTGCAGCGCCATCGTCCCGGTCGCGAGGTCGACCCACGGGCCGACGTCCTGCAGCGCCGGCACGAGGAACACGACCGGGGCGAGCAGCGACGGCACGACGAGGTAGACGACGACCGCGAGCGGCGTGTTCTGGCACAGCAGGCCGATGCCCACACCGACGAGCACGTAGACGACCTGGAGCGCGAGCAGCTGGACCGGCACCTGCCACGCCATCGTCCACACCACGTCGCCGCCGAGCAGGGCGAGGACGCCCGCCGCCGCGACCGCGAGCAGGGCCGCCAGCAGCGCGATGGCGACGGCGAGCAGCACCGCGGCGGCCGTCTTGGCCGCGACGACCCGCCCGCGCGACGGCACGAGCGCGAACGTCGTGAGGACGCTGCGGGTGGAGAACTCCCCCGACACGAGGAGCACGCCGAGCACGGGCACGAGAAGGGAGACGGGGAGCAGGCCGTTCGCGAGGAGGAACCGCAGGCTCGGGTCGTCCTCGCCCGGCTGGAACAGCGCGCCCAGCACGAGGGCGCCGACGACGAGCACGCCGGTGACCGCGAGCAGCCAGCGTCCGGTCGTGGTGTCGACGGCCTTGCGGAGCTCGACGGCGACGAGACGGACCGTCGACGGCCGGGCCACGTCCAGGCCGGCGGGGCGGCGCGCGGGGGTGGGGGTCACGTCGTGGGCGAGGTGGGTGCTCATCGTGCGGCTCCAGCGGGCTCGGCGGTCGTGAGGCGGAAGTAGTACTCCTCGAGGTCGTCCTGCCCCTCGAGCAGCTCGGTGGTGGCGCCGGCGGCGCGGACACGCCCGCCGGCGATGATGACGAGGCGATCGGCCACGGCTGCGACCTCGCCGAGCAGGTGCGACGACAGCAGGACGGTCCCGCCGCCGTCGGCGAAGCGGCGCAGCAGGCCGCGCATCCAGCGGATGCCGTCGGGGTCCAGGCCGTTGGCGGGCTCGTCGAGCACGAGCACGTCGGGGTCGCCGAGCAGGGCGAGGCCGATGCCGAGCCGCTGCCGCATGCCGAGGGAGTAGCGGCCGACCCGCTGCCGGGCCGGCCGGCCGGCGAGGCCGACGAGCTCGAGCATGTCGTCGGCGCGGCTCGCGGGCACGTCGAGCAGGGACGCCGCGAGGCGCAGCGTCTCCCGGCCGGTGCGGCCGCCGTGCTGGGCCGACGCGTCGAGCATGACGCCGACGACGCGGCCGGGGTTCGGCAGGCGGCGGAAGGGCAGGCCGGCGACGGTCGCGCTGCCGGCGTCGGGCGTCGACAGCCCGCACACCATGCGCAGCGTCGTGGACTTGCCGGCCCCGTTGGGGCCGAGGAACCCGGTCACCGTGCCGGGCGGGCAGGTGAACGACACGTCGTCCACCACGGTCGTCGCGCCGTAGCGCCTGGTCAGTGAGCTCGCTTCGATCATGCGTCGAGCCTCGCCGCGGGCCGGCGCCGCCCGCAGCGGCCGAAGGGCCACCGTGCGGCGCCGTCGGTATGCGCCTGCGGGCGCGGACCGGTCCGGACGGCCACGTCCCGATCGACCTCCGGACCGGTGGGCGTCGACCTCCGGCCGTGGCTGCCGGTCGGCGTGCGTCCCTAGGGTGGCCGGGTGCGGGACGAGGACCACCTGGCGCTGAGCGCCGACGGGCGCCGCGACGGGCGGCGCAGCCGGCGCGACTGGGTCGTCGACTCGGTCGTGTTCGTGGTCGTCGGCCTCGGCTCCATCGCCACGGTCCTCGTCGCGAGCGCGCCGGTGGAGGGCAGCGGCTTCCGCCGGCCGTCGGAGCTGGAGCTCTGGCTGGACGTCGGCGTGGGGATCGCGCTGTGGGTCGCCCTGTGGTGGCGCCGGCGGTTCCCCGTCGTGCTGGGGGTGGTCTCCGCGCTCGCGGCCGCCGTCTCGGCCTTCGCGGGTTCCGCGGCGCTCGTCATGCTGCTGACGGTCGCGATCCACCGGCGGTGGCCCTCGGCGCTGCTCGTCGGCGGGGCGAACCTCGTGGGCGGCGCACTCTTCCTGTGGTGGTGGGACGACGGCACCTTCCCGTGGGTGCTGAGGCTCGTCGTGCTCGGCTTCGGAGCGGCGCTCACCGCGGCGGTCCTCGGCTTCGGGATGTTCCTCCGCGCCCGGCGGCTGCTCGTGGCCTCCCTGCGCGAGCGCGCGGAGCGTGCCGAGGCCGAGCAGCAGCGCTCGGCCGAGGCCGCACGGCAGGGTGAGCGCACCCGGATCGCGCGGGAGATGCACGACGTGCTCGCGCACCGGATCTCGCTCGTCAGCATGCACGCGGGCGCCCTGGAGTACAGCCGCGACGCCTCGCCCGAGGAGGTGGCGAGCGCCGCCGGCGTCATCCGCGACAACGCCCACCGCGCCCTCGTCGACCTGCGGGAGGTCATCGGGGTCCTCCGCACGGGCGAGGCCGGTGCCGACGCCGCCGACGACGGCACGTCGACGTCCCGGCCGCAGCCGACCCTCGACGCCCTGCCGTCGCTGCTGGCCGAGACGCGCGCGGCCGGCGTCACGCTGCGCGAGGAGGTCGACCTGCCCGACGCACCGCTGCCGCCGACGACGAGCCGGACGGCGTACCGGGTGCTGCAGGAGGGGCTCACCAACGCCCGCAAGCACGGCCGCGGCGGGGCGGTCGACGTGTGCGTCCGCGGCCGCCCCGGTGACGGCCTGTCGCTGCAGGTGCGCAACGCGCTCCGGCCCGGGGCCGCGGACGCCGCCCGGGACGTACCGGGCTCGGGGGTTGGGCTCGTCGGCCTCGCCGAGCGGGCCCGGCTGGCGGGCGGGCGCTGGGAGCACGGCGCCGCCGACGGGGTGTTCCGGCTGCACGTGTGGCTGCCGTGGGACGAGGAGGACGGATGAGCAGGGACGAGCGGGCCGACCACCTGAGCGGACCGGACGGGCGGGACGCACCGGACGCACGGGACGCACGGGACGCACCGGACGCACCGGACGCACCGGTCCGGGTCCTCGTCGTGGACGACGACCCCCTCGTGCGGTCCGCGCTGACGATGGTGCTGCGCGGCGCCGACGGCGTCACGCTCGTCGGGGAGGCCACGGACGGCGACGAGGTGCCCGACGCCGTCGCCCGCCACCGCCCGGACGTCGTCCTCATGGACATCCGCATGCCGCGCGTCGACGGGCTCACCGCGCTGGCCGCGCTGCGCCGGTCCCCGCGCGCGCCGGAGGTCGTCGTCCTCACCACCTTCGACGCCGACGAGCAGGTCGTGCGGGCGGTCCGCGACGGCGCGGCCGGGTTCCTGCTCAAGGACACCCCTCCCGCCGAGATCGTCGCGGCCGTCCGACGGGTCGCCGAGGGCGAGGCCGTCCTCGACCCGTCCGTCACCCGGGGGCTGCTGCGGCACGTGGCCGTGCTCGACGTCGGCGGTGGGGTCGACCGCCGGCAGGAGGCGGCGCGCGCCGCCCTCGGGCAGCTGAGCGAGCGGGAGCGGGACGTCGCCGAGGCGGTGGCCCGCGGCCTTGCGAACGCCCAGATCGCCGAGGAGCTCTACATGAGCCCGGCCACCGTCAAGGCGTACGTGTCACGGCTGCTCGCCCGCCTCGGGCTGGACAACCGGGTGCAGGTGGCGCTCCTCGTCCACGACGCGGGGCGGACGTCGTGAGCGACGACCGGGGCGCGGGGCCGGGACGGCGGGTGCTCCTGCTGCGGGCGGTCAACCTCGGCGCCCGCAACAAGGTGCCGATGGCGCGGCTGCGCGAGCTGCTGGACGCCGAGGGCCTCACGGGCGTCGAGACGTACCTGCAGAGCGGCAACGTCCTCGTCGACGACGACGGGACGCCCGAGGCCGACCTGGCCGCGCGGGTGTCCGCGCTCGTGCGGGCGCACTTCGACGTCGTCTCGCCGTGCGTCGTGCGCTCCGCGGCCGAGCTCGGCGCGACCGTCGAGGCGGCCGCGACCGCGGGGGCGCCCGGGCTGCCGGAGGACCCGCGCCTGTACGCCGTCGTGTTCCTCGCGGCGGTGCCGGACCCGGGGCTCGTCGCGACGGTCGACCCGGACGACTACGAGGAGCCCTTCCTCGTGACCGGGCGGGACGTGCACGTCGCGATGCCGCGGGGCACGCAGAACGCCCGGCTGTCGCACGCGTTCTGGGAGAAGCGGCTGCGCGTCACCGCGACCGCCCGCAACTGGCGGAGCGTGACGACGCTCGCCGACCTCGCGTCGGGGTCGCCCTCCTGACAACCTGCCGCGCATGCGGTTCGTGCTGATCGGCATCGGTGCGGTGGGCGGGACGGTGGCGGCGCGCCTCGCGGCCGCGGGCGAGGACGTGCTCGCGGTCGCGCGCGGCGCGCACGCGCGCGCGGTGCAGGAGGACGGCCTGAGGCTGGCGACGCCCGACGGCGTGCTGCACGTGCGTCTGCCCGTCGTGGCGGACCCGTCGCACCTGGACCTTCACGACGGCGACGTGCTCGTCCTGGCCGTCAAGGGCCAGCACACCCAGGCGGTGCTGGAGGCCCTGCCGCTGCGGGCCGCGGACCTGCCGGTGCTGTGCCTGCAGAACGGGGTCGCGAACGAGGCGCTGGCGCTGCGGCGGCACCGCGCGGTGCACGGGGTGTGCGTCGCGCTGCCGGCGCTGCACACCGAGCCCGGGCACGTGGCGGTCTTCATCCGGCCCTCGGCCGTGCTCGACGTCGGTCGCTACCCGGCCGGCAGCGACGCCGTCGACACCGAGGTCGCCGGGCGGTGGAGCGCCGCGGGGCTGCTCACGCGGGTGCGGGACGACGTCATGGCGTGGAAGCACCGCAAGCTGCTGAGCAACCTGGGCAACGCGGTCGAGGCGCTCACCGGCACCGGCCTGCAGGGCGAGCAGCGCGACGCCGTCCGCCGGCTGCACCGCCTCGCTCTCGCCGAGGGCGAGGACGTGCTGAGCGCGGCGGGTCGCCCGCTCGTCGACGAGGACGCGTGGGCCCGTGAGGTCGCCGACGCGTGGCGGCTCGCCGAGGTGCCCGGCGTGACGCGGGGCGGCGGGTCGACGTGGCAGAGCCTGCTGCGCGGCGCCGGCTCGGTGGAGGCCGACCAGCTGAACGGCGAGGTCGTGCTCGCGGCCCGGCTGCTGGGCCGGGACGCCCCTATCAACGAGCTGCTGCGACGCGAGGTCGTGGACGCCGCCACCCACCGGCTGCCGCCCGGGTCGGTCGACGCGGTCGCGCTGCTCGCCCGCGCGAGCGCGCTGCTCGGGGAAGGGCCGGGCGGGGACAACAGTGGGCCGCGATGACGTCTCCCCACGTCATCGCGGCCCACCGACCGTCGCGCCTGCCGTCGCGACGGCTCAACGGCACATCGGAGACCCCTCAGCCGATGTAGCCGGAGTACAGGAGCCGGTTCGGGGAACCGGACCCGGCGCCGGAGACGACGCCGGTGGTGCTGTTGCCGACGATGCTGCTCGCGACCGTCGACGGCGACGCGCCCGGGTTGCGCTGCAGGTACAGCGCGGCGACCCCGGCCACGTGCGGCGACGCCATGGACGTCCCGCTGATCGTCTTCGTCTGCGTGTTGCTCTGCCACCACGCGCTCGTGATGCTCGACCCGGGCGCGAACACGTCGACGCACGTGCCGTAGTTGGAGAAGCTCGACCGGGCGTCGGTGCTCGTGGTCGAGCCCACCGTGATGGCGTTCGCGGCGCGCGCCGGCGAGACGTTGCACGCGTTCTGGTTCTCGTTGCCCGCGGCGACGACCATCGTCACGCCGGCGTCCACCGCCCGCTGGACGGCCGAGTCCGTCGCGCTCGAGGCGGGACCGCCGAGGCTCATGTTCGCGACGGAGCCGCGCGGGGCGGTGCTCGCGACCCAGTCGATGCCCGCGATGACGCCGGAGTTGGAGCCCGAGCCGTTGCAGCCGAGCACCCGGACCGGCACGAGCGTGACCTGCTTGGCCACGCCGTAGCGGGCGCCGCCGACGGTGCCGGCCACGTGGGTGCCGTGCCCGTTGCAGTCGCTGGTCCCGCGGCCGTCGTTGATCGCGGTGGCGCCCGCGACCACGCGGCCGCCGAAGTCGGTGTGGCTCGCGCGGATGCCGGTGTCGATGACGTACGCGCGGACGCCGCTGCCCGTCGGCCCGTACGTGTAGCTGCCGCTCAGCGGCCGGGTGCGCTGGTCGATCCGGTCCAGCCCCCAGGTCGGGCTGTACTGGGTCGCCGCCGTGGTGACGACCTGGTCCGCCTCGACGTAGGCGACCGCCGGGTCCCTGCGGACCCGGGCGAGCTCGCGCGCCGACAGCTCCGCCGCGTAGCCGGTGATGCTCGCGTCGTACGTGTGGCTCACCTCGGCCCCGAGGCCGCGGGCCCGCTCGGCCGCCCGCTCGGCGGCCCGGGCCCGACCCGGGGCCGAGTCGGCGGCACCCTCCTCGAGCACGACGATGTACTGCCCGTCGATCGCGTCGGCCGAGGTGGCCTCGAGCAGCGGGGCGACGTCGTCCACCTGGGCCTGGGCGCCGGTGGCGCCGAGGCCGGACAGCACGAGGGCCGCGAGCGCGAGGCTCGCGGCGCACCGGCGTGCGCGGAGGGGGGCGTGCGGCATGGGGGGCGTCCTCCGGGTCAGGGGGGCGGGCGACCTCGCCCGACGAGCAGGACGGTAGCCCCTTGGACGCGCGCTTGTCACCTTTCCGGGTCAGAACCGGTGAGCATTACTGTCAAGACCACCGCCCCCCGGCGGCGCGCGGTCCCGCAACGCGCGGGGCGCCGGCCCGTGCTCCTCGTCACAGTGCGGTGCCGCAGGGATGCGAGCGGCGAGGGCGGGTGTTGCGACGGTTCGTGACCGACACCCGCACGCTTCTCCACCCCACCCGCCTCGGCGCCCTCGTCCTGCCCAACCGACTCGTCATGGCGCCGCTGACCCGCACCCGCACGGGCGCGGAGCGCCGCCCCGGACCGCTCAACGTCGAGTACTACCGGCAGCGGGCGACCGCGGGCCTGCTCGTCAGCGAGGGCGTCGCGATCAGCCCCGAGGCCGTCGGCTACCTCGACACCCCGGGGCTGTGGCGCGAGGACCAGGTCGAGGGCTGGCGCGCCGTCACCGAGGCGGTCCACGCCGGTGGCGGCCGCATCGCCGCCCAGCTGTGGCACGTCGGACGGATCAGCCACACGTCCTTCCACGACGGCGCGGCGCCGGTCTCCTCGACGTCCCGGGCCGCGGACGCCCGCTCCTACACCGCAGCCGGCTACGAGCCCGTCTCGACCCCGCGCGCCCTGGCGACCGAGGAGCTGGCCCGCGTGGCCGCGGACTACCGCCACGCGGCCGTCGCCGCCCGCGAGGCCGGCTTCGACGCCGTCGAGGTGCACGGCGCCAACGGCTACCTGATCGAGCAGTTCCTCACCAGCGGGGTCAACGACCGGACCGACGCCTACGGGGGCGACGTCGCCGGGCGCGCCCGCCTGCTCGGCGAGGTCGTCGACGCGGTGGTCGAGGGCTTCGGCGGCGCCGACCGCGTCGGCATCCGGCTGTCGGTGGGCAACGGTACGTCCGGGGCGACCGACGACGACCCCGCCGGGCTGCTCGCGCACGTCGGCGGGGTCCTGCAGCAGCGCGGCCTGGCCTTCGTGCACTACGTCGAGCCCGTGACGCCGGAGGGCCGCCGTACCGACCTCACGGCCGCCCTGCGCTCGACCTGGCACGGACCGGTCGTCCTCGCGCAGGGCTTCACCCCCGACAGCGCCGCCGAGGCCGTGCGGGAGGGCCGTGCGGACGCCGTCGCGTTCGGCCGGGCGTTCATCGCCAACCCGGACCTGCCGGAGCGGGTGCGCCTCGGCGCCGCGCTGAACGAGCCGGACAGCAGCACCTTCTACGGCACGGGCGCTCGCGGCTACACGGACTACCCGACCCTGCCTCAGCGCGCCGCCTGAGCCACGGCGACCGGACGCGGCGCCTCAGCCGCCGACCGGCCGGGGCGGCGCTGGACCGGTCGTGCGCCGCATCACCCGGTCGACCCCGTGCAGGAGGGCCGCCACCCCGACGAACAGCACCCCGACGACGGCCACGTTGAGCAGCACCCGGCCCCAGCCGAGCTCGTCGACGTCGACGAAGGGGTAGGGCCAGAAGCCGCCGACGAGCGGGCCCCGGACGAGCGTGAAGGCGGTCCACGCCACCGGGAACAGGAGCGTGACGGGCAGCAGCCGCCCGCTCGTCCGGCCGCGCGGGCCGAGGAGCACGAAGCCGCCGACCGCGAGGAGCGGCACGACCGTGTGCACGAGCGTGTCGGCGAGCAGGCCCCAGCCGGACAGATCGACGAGCCCGGCGAGGACGAGGTGGTAGACGATCCCGGTCACGCTGATCGCCGCCAGCGCCGTCAGCCGGAGCCAGCGGCGCGCCGGGCTGTCGCGGTCCGGGTCGAGCGCGAGCAGCAGGCTGCTGAGTCCCACGAGCAGGTTGGACTGGATCGTGAAGTACGCGAGCACGTTGAGACGGCGGTCCCACGGCTCGTTGAAGAAGCCGCCGTCGCCCGTCCCGGCCGTCACGACGTCGACGACGACACCGACGGCGACGCACAGCGCGGTCACCGCGAACCAGGTCCGGGCGAGCGGGCGCGAGCGCAGGGGGGCGAGCACGTCCGAGCGTCGCACCCGCCGCGGCGCGGGCACAACGGCGCGGGACCCCCGGGACCCGTCACGGGTGCCTGAGCGCTCCCGGGAAGATCGCCGCGACGTCGTCCGGCAGGTCCCCGTGCCCGTGGGTCCCGCCGTCGACCGTGCCCGGGTGCCCGCCCGCCGTCCCGGGCGCGACGACGACGAACTGGCCCATCATCCCGCGGTCGTGGTGCACGAGCAGGTGGCAGTGGAAGACGTACGGCCGGTCGGGGTCGACGTGCTCGGCGACACGGAACACGAGCTCGACCTCGCCGCCGGGCGGCACGTAGAGGGTGTCCTTCCAGCCGCCCAGGCGCGGGGGCGGTGGCGCGCCGTCGACGGCGGCGACGGCCATCTGCGCGTCGTGGACGTGGAAGCTGTGCGGGATGCCGTCGGCGTTGCGCACCGTCCAGCGCTCCACGGTGCCGGCCTCGAGCACCTCGTCCACCCGCCCCATGTCGAGCTCGCGGCCGTTGATGGCCTGGCCGTCACCGAGCTCGAACGTGCGCTCCACCGTCGCGTCGGCGGCGGTCAGGTCCGGTGCGTCGGCCAGCCGGGCGGGCAGCGGTGGCGAGGCACGCAGGTCGTCGGCCGCGCGGAGCTCGAGCAGGTCGAAGGCGTCCCGGGCGCCGGACATGCCGCGCACGGGCCAGGCGACGCCGAGCTCGGGCGGGGTGCTGCGCAGCACGACGCGCTCGCCCGGCTCGAGACGGACGACGACCTCGGCGCGCTCGCCCGGCGACAGCGGCACCGACGCGGTGGTGACGGGGGCGGGCAGCAGCCCGCCGTCCGTCGCGACCAGCTGCAGCGCGCGGCCGTCGGCCAGGCCGAGGTCGTAGACGCGGGAGGTGGAGGCGTTCACCACCCGCAGCCGGACGGCCTCGGTGGTGACGTCGAGGTACGGCCCGACCGTGCCGTTGACGAGGACGGTGCTGCCCAACCCGCCGACCGCGCCGGACGTCGACACGTCCCGTAGCGTCCCGTCGCGGTCGAGGCGGACGTCCTGCAGCAGCAGCGGCACGTCGTCGACGCCGTACTCCCCGGGGAGGCCGCCGGGGTCGTTCGCGGGGTCGTCGAGCAGGAAGACGCCGGCGAGGCCGCGGCCCAGGTGCGCCGCGGTCGAGCCGTGCAGGTGCGGGTGGTACCAGGTGGTGGCGGCCGCCTGGTCGACGGTCCACGTCGGCGACCACGTGGCACCGGGCGCGATGCTCGTGTGAGGGCCACCGTCCATCGCCGCGGGCAGTCGGTGCCCGTGCCAGTGGAGGTTCGTGGCCTCCGGCAACGTGTTCTCGACGTCGATGCGCACCGTCTCGCCGCGCGCGGCACGCAGGGTGGGCGCGAGGTGCGCCCCGTCGACACCCCACGTCCGGGTCGGGCCACGGCCGGTCAGGTCGGTCTCGCCCTGCTGCAGGGTGAGGTCGAAGACGCGCGTGCCGTCCGGCTCGACCGTCGAGGCGGCGAGCTCCGGCACGCGCAGCGGCCGCTCGAACGCCACCTCGCCGCGCGTGTCGAGCGGCCGGCTGAGCACCCCCGTCGCGACGAGCGCGACGCCCGTGATGGCGAGGAGGACCGGCACGACGAGCGCGACGGCGACGACGACGAGGACGGTGGGGCGGGTGCGAGCCATGACCCGAGGCTGGCCGTCCGGGGGCCGCCGCAGAATGGGGCGACCGGGCGTGACGGGGTCGGGCGGGCGCGACCTCCCGGGTGGGGCTGGCTGCAGGGTTCGGGACCACGGTCGGCCGTCCGGCCACCTGACCTGGCACGATCGGCCGGGTGGGCATGGGGAACCAGCACGAGGAGCACGACCCGCGCGAGGAGTTCGAGTGGGTCGCCCTCGCCGACCTCACCGCGGAGGACCACGAGCGCCTCGCCGCCGCCCTCGTCGGCTGGGTGGACGCCAACCCCGTGTGGCACGACGGCGCGGGTGAGCGGGTGCTGCTCGTCGACCTCGACAACCTGCGCGCGGGCCCCCTGCGCTGGAAGGCGCGGATGATGTTCGTCGTCGCGCTCGCGAGGACCGCGGACCACGTCGTCATCTCCGGCCACACCACCGCGGTGGCGCGCGGTCGGGAGCACCTCGCCGAGTACGCCGACGTCGCCCAGCCCGTGCCCGACGGCGCGGACCTCGCCGACCTCAAGCTGCTGGAGGGCGCGGAGGCCGTGCAGGCGGAGCGCCGGCAGGTGATCGTGCTGAGCAACGACGGGATCTTCGCCCAGCTCGCGGACCGCGGGCCGCTCACCGTCCTGTCGCCGGGGGCGAGCGCCCTGTCGGACCGGCTGTTCGACGCCGCCCGCGTCGTCATCGACCTCATGACGCTCGAGGCGCGTCTCGCCCCGGTGTGAGCCGGCGGCGTAGCGTTGGCGCATGAGGCCCGCTGCGCCCGCCGTCACCGCTGCCCCGGTGCGCACCACCCCGCCGCTGCGGGTCCTGCTCGGTCACGTGCTGCGACGGCACCGGCTCGCGCAGCGCCGCACCCTCGCCGACGTCGCACGCGCCGCGCAGGTGTCGACGCAGTACCTGTCCGAGGTCGAGCGCGGACGCAAGGAGGCCTCCTCGGAGGTGCTCGCCGCGCTGTGCCGGGCCCTGCTGCTCGACCTCACCGACCTGCTCGCGGAGGTCCGCGACGACGTGCTCGAGCTGCGGAGCACGGGCGCCGGGACGCGCGTCGTCGGCCTCTCCTCGCGCCTGGAGCGCGGCCCGGTCCGCTCGGTCCCCGAGGTCCGCGCCGCCGCCTGACCCCGGAAGGCCGGGTGCTCACCCGCGGTCGTGGGACGTCGCGGCGGCCCGTAGCCGGGCGCGGGTTGCGCGCGGTCCCGCGACCGAGATGTGTGCGCCTGGTCGTGGGACGTCGCGGCGGCCTCCGCGACCGGGTCACGACCAGGCCGTCCCACGACGGGGAGGTCGGGTGTAACGCCCCACCCGCGGCCGGACATGAGCGGGGTGTGGGACAGGGCAGGGGGACGAGGCGGTGACGACGGACCGCGAGCGCTTCGAGGACCTCTTCGAACGCTGCTACGACGCGCTCATGGCGTACGCGGTCCGTCGCACCGCCTCTGCGGACGACGCCGCGGACGTGGTGTCGGAGACCTTCACGACGGCCTGGCGCCGGGTCGCCGAGCTGCCGCCCGGCGACGAGGCGCGGCTGTGGCTGTACGGCACCGCACGTCGCGTCGTCCGCAACCAGCGCCGTGGCCTCCGCCGGCGCGAGGCGCTCGACGAGCGTCTCCTGCTGCATGCGCGGACGGCCTTCGCGCACGTCCGTGCGGTGGACCTGCACTCCCCCGACGGCGAGCTGCTCGCGGCGCTCGGGGAGCTGTCCGAGACCGACCAGGAGCTCCTGCGCCTCACCGCGTGGGAGGGGTTGGACGGGACGGAGGTCGCCCGGGTGCTCGGCGTCTCGCCGACGGCCGCGCGCGTGCGGCTGCACCGGGCGCGAGCCCGGCTCCGGGCGCGCTGGTCACGGCGGAGCACGACGACGGGCGACGGCGAGGGCCCCTCCGCTCCGCCACGGCCGGTCGGCACCGACAGCCACCCGACGCCGACGGGGGCGGTGGACCACTTCGTGCCCGTGGTGGGTCGCGGACGCGGCGAGGCGACGACGAGGAGGACGCGATGAACGAGCCCGGGGCCACCGACCAGCTTCTCGACCGGCTCGCGGCGGCTGATCCCGCGCGCCGCCTGCCCACGACCGACAGCCGCACGCTGCGCGGGCTGGCCGCAGCGGCGGCCGACGACTCGGCGCGCGGGTCGTCGCGACGGACCGGGACCCTGCCCCTCCCGACCGTCGTCCCCGCGGCGGCACGGCGCCCGTCCACAGGGGTGGGCGCGTTGCTCGTCGCCGCGGTCGTCCTCGTCCTGGCCGTCGGGTCGGCCGTCGTGGTGACGGGTCGACCGAGCGCCCTCGCCGAGGTCTCGGGGCGGGTGTCGGAGTGGACGGAGTCCCAGCCCGACCGCGAGGCCGAGGCAGCGCGCTACGAGGAGTGGCTGTCGGGCGTCCGGGGGTGCTTCGACGAGCAGTACCCGGACGCGGTCACCGTCGACGCGTCAGGCCTCCACGTGGCCGCGGACCGCCTGCCGGCCGGTGAGCGGCGGCAGTGGGACACGAGGACCTGCGTCCTCGCGGCCGGTGAGGCTCCTCGGCGCGCGCCCCTGAGCGACCGGGAGCTGCGCGCCCACCACGCCGCGCTGCGGAGCACCGCGACCTGCCTGGCGGCCAACCGGCTGGCGGCGGCCTCGAGCGACCCTGGGCTCGCCGGCCTCACGACGGCCTGGCGGGACCCGCGGCCGGCCTCCCCGCCCTGGACGCCGTACGCCGATGTCGCACCCACCGACCTGGTGCGGGCCTCGCAGAGCTGCCCCCTGCCCAGCCCACCGGCGCCGCCGGCGTGGGCGGAGGTGCAGTACGGGACCTGGTGGGGGCTCGACGCCACCGGCCTGTACGGCGAGGAGGCCGACCTGGGCGCCGGCGACCGGACCACGACCCACGCCGTCGCCTTCACGCGCGGGTCGGCGGAGGCCCAGGTCGCCTGCATGACGGCGAACGGGGTGCCTGCCGTCCTGCAGGACGACGGCGGGTGGCTGCTGGAGGACGAGGTGGTGGGGAGCGCGGACCGCGCGACCCGGGCGACGGCGGTCGACCTGTGCCTCCTCCGCCACCCGCGGCCCACCCGCTTCGACTGGGACGACCGCGAGGACGTCGCGGCCCTGTACGCGTGGTTCACGGACGTGCAGGCCCCCTGCCTACGGGCCCACGGCGTCGAGCCGGACCCCGCCCCCGGCCTCGAGGACTTCGTGCGCGACCCGTACGCGTACCGCCCGTACGGGGAGACGGAGGCGACGACGCTCGGCGACCACGACTCCTGGGTCGGGCTCACGACGGCCTGTGCCCAGGAGCCGCCCCTGGAGGAGCTGGCCACCGGCTGACGCTTTCGACCTCGACGCGAGAGGACACCTCCGCGACGACACGCCCGGTGGGGCGTCGCGGAGGCGCCCGCTCACACCGCGC
Source organism: Aquipuribacter sp. SD81 (assembly GCF_037153975.1). Classification (NCBI taxonomy): domain Bacteria; kingdom Bacillati; phylum Actinomycetota; class Actinomycetes; order Micrococcales; family Intrasporangiaceae; genus Aquipuribacter; species Aquipuribacter sp. SD81. The sequence continues at coordinate 15,584 of NZ_JBBAYJ010000023.1, read as the reverse complement.
GCGGCGGGGCGAAACCGTGCTGCACGACCGGCCGAGGGCCGACGAGGGAGCCCGGCAGGTCGGCCGCGCTCCGCACCACGTGGTCGACGAGGCCGTACTCGCGGGCCTGCTCGGCGTCGAACCAGCGGTCCCGGTCCCAGTCCCGGACCACCTGTGCGACGTCCTGGCCGGTGTGGTGGGCGATGCGCTCGGCCATCGTCGCCTTGACGGCCCGCATGTTCTCGGCCTGGATGGCGATGTCGGAGGCGGTGCCGCCGACCCCACCGAGCGGCTGGTGCATGAGGACGCGTGCGTGCGGCAGGGCGTAGCGCTTGCCGGGCGCGCCTGCGCAGAGCAGGAACTGCCCCATCGAGGCGGCGAGCCCCATCGCGACGGTGCACACGTCGTTCGGGACGAACTGCATGGTGTCGTACACGGCCATGCCGGCTGTCACCGAGCCGCCCGGGGAGTTGACGTACAGGTGGATGTCGCGCGTCGGGTCGTCGGCCGAGAGCAGGAGCAGCTGCGCGCAGACGGCGTTGGCGAGGGGGTCGTCGACCTGGGCGCCGAGCACGATGATGCGCTCGCGCAGGAGGCGGTCGCCGACGGGGTCGAGGGCAGCGGTCATGGTCGCAGCGTCGCCGCGCCTCGGGTCCGCTGACAGGGGCCTCTGCCCCGAGCGGATCTGCCGACGGCAGCAGCGTTCCGCGGTTGCGTACACCAGACAGGTGTACGTCACACCTTTCTGGTGTATCGTGCGGTCATGGCGCGCACGAACATCGACCTCGACGAGGCGAAGGTCCGCGCCGTCATGCGCCGGTACGGGCTGAGCACCAAGACCGAGGCGGTCGACATCGCCCTCACGTACCTGTCCGGCCAGCCGCTGACGATCGACGAGGCACTCGGCCGGCACGGTGCGCGCGACATCGACGACGTCCCGGCAGAGGACCCGGTCCCTCACGCGTGATCCTCGTCGACACCTCGGCGTGGGTGGACTTCGACCGCGCGACCGGCAGCCCGACCGACGAGCACCTCGTGCACCTGCTGCGCGACCGTCCGGACGAGCTCGCGACGACCGAGCCGGTGCTCATGGAGGTCCTGGCGGGGGCTCGCAGCGACACCGCGGCGCGACGGTTGCGGAGCCTGCTCCTGTCGGTGCGCCTGCTTCCGGTCGAGCCTGCGGCCGACTTCGAGGGAGCCGCGACCGTCTACCGCACGTGTCGCCGCCGCGGGATCACCCCGCACGGACTCAGGGACTGCCTCATCACCTGCGTGGCGATGCGCACGGGATCGCGCCTGCTGACCGCCGACGCCGACTTCCGGCGCATGACCACGGTGCTCCCCCTCGTGCTCGAGGAGCCGTGAGACGCGGACGGCTCAGTGCTGGACGCGCTCCTGCTCCTTGTCGGCGGGCTTCGTGTCGGCGGCGTCCGCGTCCCGCTCACCCATGGGGCGCTCCGGGCCGACGGTCGTGTCGCGCATCGTCTGGCGCTCGGTCTCGGCGTTGACCTCCGCGCCGAGCAGCACGATGAAGGCGGTGAGGTAGAGGAACAGCAGGAGGATCGCGACACCCGCGATGGCGCCGTACGTCTCGTTGTAGCTGCCGAAGTTCGACACGTAGAGGCTGAAGGCGATGCTGCCGAGCACCCACAGGACGGTCGCGACGACCGCACCGAGCGAGGCCCACGTCAGCTTCGGGTCGTCGCGGTCGGGGGCGAAGCGGTAGACCACGGCGAGGGCGACGGCGACGAGCGCGACGAGCAGGACCCAGCGGACGACCTGGGCGAGGACCGTCCCCACGATCCCGAGCCCGAGCGAGTCGAGCACCGGCGGCACGACCGCGACGAGCCCGACCGACAGGATGACGAAGACGATCGCGCCGAGGGTGAGCAGCAGGGCGAGGCCGCGCAGCTTGACGAAGCCGCGCGTCTCCTCCTCGTCGTAGGCGACGTTGACCGCCTTGATGAGGTTCGCCGTGCCCCCGGAGGCCGACCACAGGGCGAGCAGGACGGAGACGACGAGGCCGATGCCGAGCCCGCCGCTCTGCTGGCTCGCGACGTTCTCCATCTGCGTCGTGATGATGTCGCTCGCCCCGCCCGGCAGCCCCTCCGTGAGGTTCTCCGCCTGCTGGGCGGCTCGGTCCGGCGTCACGACCAGGCCCCAGATCGTGATGAGGGCGATGAGCGCCGGGAACAGCGACAGGAACGCGAAGAACGCGACACCCCCGGCGAGCATGGGCACGTTGTCGGCCTTGTTCTCCGCCCACGCGCGCTTCAGCACCTGCTTCCAGCCCGCCTTCGGGATCTCCCGCGGCGAGGACGCGTCGGCGCCGGGCTGCCTCGCCCCGTCCCGGACGTCGATGGTGCGGCTGCCGTCGCGTGTCGTCCTGCTCATGGGAGCGGGCGTACCCCGCCCGGGCACCGGCCATGCCAGTTCGTGGCCACGGGGCCGCCCCGGCGCGTACGGTGCGCTCCTGGCGCGACGCGGGAGGGGACGGCGTGGACGCTCTGGAACGACGGCTCGACAGGACAGCGGGGTCGGACCGGGTCGGGACGGTGGGCCGTCGGCCACGTCGCGCGGCCGGTCTGCCCCGGCTGCTGCACGTCGTCCTGCTCGTGTGGTGGACCGCTGTGCTGCTCGCGCTCCCGGTCGTCGGCGAGCGCGGGACGAGCGTGGCCGGGCTCCTGTCGGCCGTCGAGGCCGGCCGGGTCGAGGTCGTCGAGGTCACCGGCGGGCTGGCCGAGGACTCGACCGGCTGGGCGACGCAGACGGCGCGCTGGCGCGACGGCCTGGGGACGAGCGTCACCCAGCAGGTGCTCGTGCGGGGCACGTCGGTCGACGACGTGGGTGCCGACGGGCAGGTGTCGACGGTCGACCTCGCCGACCGGGTGCGCGCCGCCGACCCAGGCGTGGAGGTGCGCCGGCTGCCGCAGCCGACCGGCGGCGCCGGGGTCCTCGGCTACGGCCTCGACGTGGTCCCCGGCGCGGCCGCGGTGCCGCTGCTCGACCCTGCTGTGTTCGTGGTCGGCGGGTGGCCGGCCGCCGGTGTCGCCGTCGCGTGGTTCGGCCACATGCTGCTGGTCGGCAACGGCCCGCCGCCGAGGCGCGGGACGCGCTGGGGCTGGTTCTGGCTGCTGCTCCTGCCACCCGTCGGGCCGCTCCTGCAGCTGCTCGTCGGGTCCTGGGCCGGCCGCGAGCCACGACCCGGCGCTCCGGCGCGGTTCCGCCTGAACGGCTGGTGGGGGCTGCTCGTCCTCGTGCTGGTCGCCACCACGGTGAGCCCGCCGGTCTGAGCCAGCCCGCCCCGGGCCGCCGGTCGCGGCGGACGCGGTCGCAGCGGACGTCCCCGTGCGGTCGTCCGCGTGCGGGTGCGGACCGTCGCTGTGGCACGGTGCCCGGGTGAGCGTGCCTGCCTCCCCGCCACGTCCCGGGCCCGTCGAGACCCGTGACCGCCTGCTCGCGCCTGACCTCGCCCGGGGTGTGGCGCTGCTCGGCATCGCCCTGGCGAACTGCGTCGTGTGGCTGCCGGGCCGCGACATCGGGCCGCTCGGCAAGCCCGTGGACGGCTCGGCCGCCGACCGGGCCGTCGACACGGTGGTCGGCCTGCTCGTCGACAACCGCGCCTTCCCGATGTTCACGCTGCTGTTCGCCTACGGCTTCGTGCTGCTGCTGCGGCGCATGGCGGCCCAGCAGCTGCCGTGGCCGGAGGCGCGCGCGGTGCTGCTGCGCCGCAGCCTGTGGCTGGCGGTCTTCGGGGCGGCGCACATGCTGCTGCTGTTCTTCGGCGACATCCTGCTGAGCTACGGCCTGCTCGGGCTGATGCTCGTGTGGGTCGTGCGCTGGAGCGACGCGCGGTTGAAGGTGCTCGGCTGGTCGTGCCTCGTCGCCCTCGCGGGCCTGTCCGCGCTCGACGGCCTCGGCGGTGCGCTCGACCAGGACCTGCCCGGCCCGCTGCGGCAGGGCACCGTCGTGGGCGACGCGGTGTGGCGCCTGCTCACGCTCGTGAGCACGGTCTCGACGGCACCCTTCGTCGTGGCGGCCCTCGTACCGCCCGCCGTCGTCGGCATCCTCCTCGCGCGGCGCCGGGTGCTGGAGCGTCCCCAGGAGCACCTGCCGCTGCTACGGCGCCTCGTGCTCGTCGGCTTCCCGGTCAGCGTGCTCGGCGCTGTCCCGCTGGTGCTCGCGGCGACCGGTGCCGTCGACCTCGCCACCGGCTGGGACCTGCTGCTGGCGACGGTCCACGGCCTCAGCGGTCTCGTCGGTGCGGTGGCCTTCGTGGCGGCGGTCGCGTGGTGGGCCGGCCGCCGTCCGGCCGGGCCGCGCCCCGGCGGGCTGCCGGGCGCCCTCGTCGCCGTCGGTCGGCGCTCGCTCACGTGCTACCTCCTGCAGTCGGTGCTCTTCACCGTCCTGCTGCCGCCGTGGGCGCTCGGGCTCGCCGACGGCGCGGGGACGGCGACCGTCTCCACGGTCGCCGTCGGGGTCTACGTCGTGACGCTCGTCGTCGCCGTCGTCCTCGAGCGCGCCGGCGACCCCGGACCCGCCGAGCGGCTGCTGCGCCGGCTCACCTACGGCTCCCGCAGGTCAGCGGGGGGTGACGGGACGGCACCCGTCCGGCCCTGAGGTTTTCACCGGACACCCAGGGGGTACTCAGACCGCGGCGTACGCGCCACCCCGTCGACCTGACGCGACGGGGACCCCGTCGCAAGGAGAACTCACGTGGGAATCATCGGTTGGATCGTCCTCGGTCTCATCGCCGGCCTGATCGCGAAGGCGATCATGCCCGGCAAGGACCCGGGCGGCATCATCGTCACGATCATCATCGGCATCGTCGGCGCGCTGCTCGGTGGCTTCCTCGCCTCCGCGCTCTTCAACGTCGACGTCAACGACAGCTTCTTCAGCTTCGCCACGTGGATCTCCGCCATCGTCGGCGCGCTGATCCTCCTCTTCATCTACCGCCTCGTGGTGGGTCGCCGCTCCTCGCGCGTCTGACCCGCCCCGCTCGAAGGCCCCGGTGACCACTCGGTCACCGGGGCCTCGTGCGTCCGGCCCACCGACGGCCGGCGCGACGGCGCAGCGTCAGTGCGCCATGTCCATGAAGCGCGAGTAGTGCCCCTGGAACACCACGGTGATCGTGTCGGTCGGGCCGTTGCGGTGCTTGGCCACGATGAAGTCGGCCTCGCCCGGTCTCACGTCCTTGTCGTAGGCGTCCTCGCGGTGCAGGAGCACGACCATGTCCGCGTCCTGCTCGATGCTGTTGTGGACCGCGACGCCGTTGGCGACGAAGTTGTGCTTGCCCACGACGGTCGCGTCGAAGACCGGCTCCACCCCGTCGCTCTCGATCTCCACGACCTCGTCCCACAGCAGGTCGTTGACGGCGTAGATCTCGAGCTCCGCGCTGTCGAGGAGCTCCGCCACCCGGGCGAGGCGCTGCCGGGACGGGGCGTGCTTCCACAGCCCGCTGCCGCAGAACTGCGTGCCCATCGCCGCCGCGAACTGACGGTGCGTCATGCCCTTCTCGGCGAGCACCTCGCGGACGTCGTCCCACACCTGGCGGGGCACGGTGTCCACGTTCGGGTTGCCCGGACGGTCGCGCACGATGGACAGCAGACGCCGCGCGTTCTCGCCCCGGTCGCCGTGGACACCGATCTCCTGCAGGAAGCGGCGCTGCTCGTCCACTCCCGAGACGTCGAGGGTCCACAGCTGTCGGTAGGTCCCCTTGCGGGTGGCCGTACGGAGCCGGGTCGAGATGCCGAACCGCAGGAGGAGCCGCGACACCCCGTCCACGAGGTCCCGGCTCGTGGACGCGTAGTAGACGCGGCCCCCGCGCCCGTCGCGCTGGACGGTCACGGAGCCGTCCGTGGCCCACAGGTGGCGCAGGAAGAGGGCGATCTGTCGTTTGGGCAGCTGGTGGACGGCTGCGGGCACGAACTTCTCGTGCGAGCGCAGCCCGAACAGCCCCAGCCCGTCGAGCCACTGCGCGACCGGGTTCCGGCGACCGTGCGTGAGGCGGTAAGGAGAGGGCAGGCGCAGGCTGGTGCACCGGGCGGACGGGTGGTCGTCCCGCACCGCGCTGATGCCGAAGTGGGTCGCCGCGTCGGTGACGGCGGCGAGATTGGCCTCGTCGACGCTCGCGTAGCGCAGCGGCTGCCTCCGCACGAACGACCCGTCGCCGAGCAGGTGGGCGAGCAGGACCACCTCGCGGTCGTCCCACGCCGTCACGAGCGACGGCGCCGGGACGTGTCGGGGGACGGCGACGCGCGAGCCCGGGCGCAGGTCACCGAGGGCGGTCCAGCCCTCGTAGGCCATGAAGGGGTGGTTGGCCGTCGCGCGCACCTCCTTGCCCGACGCCAGGCGCAGGCGGAACACCTCGCGCGTACCGGTGGGGAAGACGTGGGTGAGGTGGCGCGTGACGTAGCGGAGCGACTCGTCGAGCGACCACACCGGGACGTCGGTCGCCCCGGAGGCGTACAGCTCTCCCATCGTCGTCTCGGCGCCCGTGTCGGCGCGCAGCACCTTCGTGTCCGCGGTGAGGCAGCCGGACTCGCGCAGGTCGGACATCTGCGGCTTCTTGTCGGTGCGCTGCTCAGGGCCACGGTTCAGCTGGCTGATGGCGATGAGCGGCACCTCGAGCTCCTTGGCCAGCAGCTTGAGCGCGCGGGAGAACTCGCTCACCTCCTGCTGCCGCGACTCGACGCGCTTGCCGGAGGTCATGAGCTGCAGGTAGTCGACGACGATGAGGCGCAGGTCGTGCTGCTGCTTGAGCCGGCGGCACTTGGCCCTGATCTCCGGCAGGGACATGTTGGGGCTGTCGTCGATGAACAGCGGGGCGTCGTTGCTCTGACCGAGGACGCGGGCGATCTTCTGCCAGTCGCTGTCCTGCAGCTTGCCCGTGCGCAGCGCCTGCAGCTTGATGCCCGCCTCGGCCGAGATGAGCCGGGTCGTGATCTCGGTCCGGCTCATCTCCAGGCTGAAGATGACGGTCGCCATGTTGTGGTGGATGGCCGCCGCACGCGCAACATCTAGTCCCAGCGTCGACTTCCCTACAGCCGGCCTCGCCGCCACGACGATCATCTGGCCCGCCTGCAGCCCGTTCGTCAGCTGGTCGAAGTCGCGGAAACCCGTCGGCACGCCGTGCATGCCGTCGGGGCGGGACTCCATCTCCTCCAGCTCGGTGACGGTGTCCTGCATGACCTCCGACAGCGGCCGGTAGTCGTCCCGCGACTGCCGCTCGGTGACGGCGTACACCTCGGCCTGCGCCTGGTTGACGATGTCGTCGACCTCGCCGCCCTCCCCGGCGTAGCCCAGGCCGGCGATCTTCGTGCCGGCCTCGACGAGGCGGCGCAGGACGGCCTTGTCGCGGACGATGCGGGCGTAGTACGCCGCCGACGCCGCGGTGGGGACGGTCGCGACGAGGGTGTGCAGGTACGGCGCCCCTCCGACCCGGTTGAGCTCGCCGCGCCGACCGAGGACGTCGGCGACGGTGACGGGGTCGGCCGGCTCGCCGCGCCCGAAGAGGTCGATGACCGCCTCGTAGATCATCTCGTGCGCGGGACGGTAGAAGTCGAGGCCCTTGAGCACCTCGCTGACGTCGGCGACGGCGTCCTTGCTCAGCAGCATCGCGCCCAGCGCGCACTGCTCGGCCATCACGTCCTGCGGCGGCATCCGCTCCAGCCCGCTGGGACCGGACTGCGCCCCCGGACGCCCGTGCTCCAGGTCGACCGGCGTCTCCGCGATGCTCACGTCCCCATCCCTCCCCGGGGGTGCCCCCGTCGCCCTCGGCCGTCTCGCGACGACCGTCCGCGTGTCGCCCTCCGGTCTACGCCTTCCCCCGGACACATGGTCGTGCGGAGGCCGGCGACCCCCACGACGCCCTCGCTCCGAGGTGGTCCGGGGCGCGACGCTAGGGGGCCGCACCGCGACGCGCCAAGCCCGTCGTGCACAGGGCCTGTGGACGGTCTGGGGACGGCCGGACGACCGTGCAGCGCAACCGCAGGCCGCGTTGTCCACCTCTGTGGACGGCTCTGTGGACGACACACCGGCGCGCTCGCGACTTCTGCGACGATCAACGCTCTGACCAGCAGGAACACCCCCACCGGGGGTGTGGAGGAAAACTCGTGGCGCGGTGGACGGCGCGTGTCCACGCCTCGGGCGCGGAGGAGCGGCACGCGGTGTGCGGCAGAATCGCCCGGTCGCCGACCTGCGGCGCCCGGTGTCGGCCCGTCCGTTGTCCACACGCTGTCCACACCGTCCGACGACGAGAGCCGACGACCGTGCCCCCGCCCGAGACAACCGCTGGTCAGCCGGTGCCCGGCCCCGTGCCCGCGCCGCCCGCCGCCGGTCCGCGCGAGGTCCTCGCCCTCGCCGTCCCCGCGCTCGGCGCCCTCGTCGTCGAGCCGCTGTTCCTCCTCACGGACACCGCGATCGTCGGCGCGCTCGGGACCGAGTCCCTCGCCGGGCTCGGCGTCGCCTCCGCCGTGCTGTCGACGCTCGTCGGCCTCTTCGTCGTCCTCGCCTACGGCACGACCGCATCGGTCGCACGCCGCCTGGGGGCGGGTGAGCTCCGCCGCGCGCTCGCCGTCGGTGTCGACGGGTGCTGGCTCGCGCTCGGCACCGGTCTCGTCGTGGCGGTCGTCGGCGCCCTCGCCACACCGACCGTGGTCGCGGCCTTCGGCGTCGCCGACGGCGTCGCGGCCGAGGCGAGGACCTACCTCGCCGTGTCGATGGCCGGCGTGCCGGCGATGCTGCTCGTCCTCGCCGCCACCGGCGTGCTGCGGGGCCTGCAGGACACCCGCACCCCGCTCGTGGTCGCGGCGGTCGGTTTCACGTGGAACGCGGTCCTGTCCCTCGTGCTCGTGCACGGGCCCGGTCCCCTGCCCGCGCTCGGCATCGCCGGCTCCGCCTGGGGCACGGTGGTGGCCCAGTCGACGATGGCCCTGTGGCTCGTCGTCCTCGTGGTCCGCGGGGCCCGACGGCACGACGCACCGCTGCGCCCGCACGGCGCGGGCGTCCTCGCCGCCGCCCGAGGCGGGGTCCCGCTGCTGCTGCGGACGGTGACCCTGCGCGGCGCGCTGCTCGCGACCGTCGCCGTGGCCGCCACGACCGGCGCCCCCTCGCTGGCGGCGCACCAGGTCGTCTTCACGTGCTGGACGTTCGGGGCCTTCGCCCTCGACGCGCTCGCCATCGCGGCGCAGGCGCTCACCGGCCGCAGCCTCGGGGCGGGCGACGCCGAGGGCACGCGGGCGACGACCCGTCTCATGGTGCGGTGGGGGGTCGGTGGCGGCGCCGTCCTCGGCGGGCTCGTGGCCGCGGCCTCCCCGGTGCTGCCGTGGCTGTTCAGCGACTCCGCCGACGTCCGCGCCGGCATCACCGCCGGCCTGCTCGTGGTCGGCGCCACCGCACCGCTCGCGGGCTACGTGTTCGTGCTCGACGGCGTGCTCATCGGTGCGGGGGACGGCGCCTACCTCGCCCGGGCGGGCGTCCTCGCGCTGCTCGCCTACGCGCCCCTCCTCGCGGTCGTGCCGCTGGCCGGGCTTCGGGGGACGGTCGGGCTGGTCCTGCTGTGGGTCGCCTTCGCCGGCGGCTACATGGCCGCCCGGGCCGTCACGCTCGGGCTGCGGGCCCGCTCCGACGGCTGGCTCGTGCTCGGCGCCGGGTGACCGGACCGAACCCGACCCGCCCCGAACCCACCTCGAACCCGCTCCACGCGCACCCGGAGACGGCGGAGGGCGGCCCGCCGCAGCGGACCGCCCTCCTCCGTGGGGCGCGTGCCGACGTCAGCCGGCGACGACCTCGACGTCCACGCTCGCGGTGACGTCGGGGTGCAGGCGCACCTGCACCGTGTAGCTGCCGAGGGACTTGATCGGCTGGCCGATCACGACCTTGCGGCGGTCCACCGACGGCGCGCCCGCGGCCTCGAGGGCCGTGGCGACGTCGGCGGGCGTGACGGCGCCGAACAGGCGGCCGCTCGCGCCGGCCTTGGCCTGCAGCTGCACGGGGGTCTCCTGCAGGCGGGCGCGGACGGTCTGCGCCTCCTCCACGCTCGCGATCTCGCGCGAACGACGGGCCCGCTGGATGGCGGTGACCTGCGCCTCGCCGCCCTTGGTCCACGGCGTGGCGAGGCTGCGGGGCAGGAGGAAGTTGCGGCCGTAGCCGTCCTTGACCTCGACGACGTCGCCGGGCTCGCCGAGCCCGTCGACCTCCTGGGTGAGGATGAGCTTCATCTCGGGGTCCTCCCTCAGCGACCGGAGCTCGAGTACGGCAGCAGCGCCATCTCGCGCGCGTTCTTGATGGCCTGGGCGATCTGACGCTGCTGCTGCACCGTCACACCCGTGACCCGGCGGGCGCGGATCTTGCCCCGGTCGGAGATGAACTTCCGCAGCAGGGCGGTGTCCTTGTAGTCGATGTAGTCGACACCCGCGGTCTTCAGCGGGTTCAGCTTCTTCTTGGGCTTGCGCAGCACCGGCTTCTTGGCGGCAGCCACGATCACTCCTCGTCTCGGTTCGGGTACCCGGCGCGCGTGCGCGCCGTGTCAGTTCTCTCGGCCGGCCCTCGGGCCGGGGTGACGGCCTCGGCCGCCGGGTGCCGTCGGCCCGCGGGCCGACGGTGCGAGGTCACGGTTCGGTCAGAAGGGGGGCTCGTCGTCCCCGCCGGCGTAGCCACCGGCCGCCGGGCCGGTCGCCCACGGGTCGGCGTAGCCGCCCTGACCGCCGCCCTGCTGGCCGCCCTGACCGCCGCCGGACCAGCCGCCCTGGCCGCCCTGCTGGCCGCCCTGACCGCCCTGACCGCCCTGACCGCCGCCGGACCAGCCTCCCTGGCCGCCCTGGCCGCCGCCCTGCTGGCCGCCGCCGAAGCCGCCGCCCCCGCGCTGGGTGCGGTTGACCTTCGCGGTCGCGTAGCGCAGCGACGGGCCGATCTCGTCGGCCTCCAGCTCGATGACGGTGCGGTTCTCGCCCTCCTTGGTCTGGAAGGAGCGCGACTTCATGCGGCCCGTGACGACGACGCGCGTGCCCTTGGTGAGGGACTCCGCGACGTTCTCGGCGGCCTCCCGCCAGATCGAGCAGCGCATGAACAGCGTCTCGCCGTCCTTCCACTCGTTCGACTGCCGGTCGAACGTGCGGGGCGTGCTCGCGACGGTGAAGTTGGCGACGGCGGACCCGGACGGCGTGAACCGCAGCTCCGGGTCGCCGGTGAGGTTGCCGACGATGGTGACGATGGTCTCTCCGGCCATGCTCGTCCTCCTCGTCAGCGGGCGTCGGGCCGGATGAGCTTCGTCCGGACGACCGACTCGTTGAGGTTGAGCTGGCGGTCGAGCTCCAGCGCGGCCGCGGGCTCGGCCTTCATGGTGACGACGGCGTAGATGCCCTCGTTCTTCTTGTTGATGGGGTAGGCCATGCGGCGCCGGCCCCACACGTCGACCTCGTCGACGCTGCCGCCCGCCTCGCGGATGACCGAGAGGTAGCGCTCGAGGCTCGGGCCCACGGTGCGCTCCTCGAGGTCCGAGTCGAGGATGATCATGAGTTCGTACTGACGCATGTCAGGTACCCACCTCCTGTGGTCTCGTCGGCCACGGGCGATCCGTGGCAGGAGGGTGCGTGCGTCGTGCCGACCGGTGCCCGTCGGAGGGCGGTCCGGCCCGGGCGCGGGGCCCGAGGCACAAGCCTCGATGGTACCGCCACGGCCGCGGGTCCCCGTACCACCTGCGGCGGGGTCCGGGTCGCGGGCCTACGTGAAGCGGACGAGGGGACGGTCCTGCCCGCGGGCGAGGACACCGGCGGTCGGGTCACCCCCGCCGGCTGCCTGCCGGACGTCGTCGGAGGCCGGGTGCCGGTCGCGCTGCCACGCGCACCAGGCGAGCCACGCGACGGCGGCGAGGCGCCCGACGAGCAGCGCGGCGTAGAAGCCCGGCGGCAGCGCCCGGTCGGACTGCGACAGCCCGACGAGGAACTGCCACACCGCGACGACGTACGCGGCCTCGGCCGCCCACCACCACAGGTGGTCCCGCCAGCGGGGGACCGCGAGCGCCGCCCACGGCAGCAGCCACAGCGAGGCCTGCACGGGCACGGTCTTCGACACCAGCAGGCTGAGGGCGACGAGGACGAGCACGACGACCGGCAGGCGGGGGGCCACCGGGGCCGACAGCACCCACACCGCGACGGCCCCGACGACGACCGCGGTCAGCACCGCCTGCGCGAGGGCCGTCTGCGCGCCGGTCGGGACCCGCACCGCGACGCCCTCGTCGGCGAGCAGGCGGGGCAGCACCATGAGCGAGCCGTAGCCGGCGTCGGAGGACCACCAGCCGCGCGCGGGGGCGGTCCACGCCTGTGGCGCGAGCACCGCGAGGGGCAGGTTGACGACGGCCCACGTGAACGCGGCGGTCGACACGGTCGTCACGGCCTCCCGCACCCGCTGCCCGCGCAGCGCGAGCAGCAGCAGCGCGAGCGCGACGAGCACCACGTGGAAGCGGGCGGCGACCGCGAGCCCCAGCACCGCACCGGCGAGCACGGGGCGCTCCCGCGCCCACGCCACCACCGCCAGCGCCCCGAGGGCGACGCCGAGGAGGTCGGCGGAGACGAGCCCCGACAGCAGGACCACCGGGCTGACGGCGACGAGCAGCGCGTCCCACGGCCGCGACCCGGCCAGGCGCGCGACCGCGAGGACGAGCGCGACGAGCGCGGCGGCGGCGAGCACCGCGTACACGTCGAGGAACACCCGGGGGCCGAGGTCGACCCCCTCGGCCGCCGGGGCGACGGCGGCGGCCACGCGCTCGACCGGGACCGCGACCAGCGCGACCAGGCCGAGCAGGAACGTCGTGAGCGCGGGCTGGCCGACGCCGTCGCCCGCCTCCGCGCCCAGCCCGAGCACCGCGGCGGGCGTGCCCCCGATCGTCGCGTAGACCACGGCGACGTCGCTGTAGCACGTGTGGACGAACTGCCCGGGGGTCGTCCACCCGGCCGTGCGGCAGTGCTCGAGCCGCACGAGCGCGAGCGCCCCGGTCACCGCCGCGACGAGGGCGAGCACGCGCCCCGCCGACCACCACGGGTGGGCGGGCGAGGCCAGGCGCGAGCCCGCCGGGCCGCCGAGGACGCGGCTGGCCCAGCGGGCGAAGGGGTCGTGACGGGTCGGCGCCACGACCGGTGCGCTCACGGCAGGGGACCGATGCTCGGCGGGGCGGGACGTCCACCGCCGCCGCCGCCGGCACCACCACCGCCGGCCCCGCCACCGCCGCCACCGCCGCCACCGCCGCCACCGCCGCCACCGGCCCCGCCGTCACCGGGACCGCCGGACGGCTCCGGCTCGGGCTCCGGCTCGGGCTCCGGGTCCTCCGTCGGCGTGGGGGTCGTGGTCGGCGTGGCCGTCTCGGTCGGCGTGGGGGTCGGGGTGGGGGTGGGGGTCGGCGTCGGCGTGGGGGTCGGCTCCTCCGTCACCGTCTCGGTCACCACCTCCGGCTCGGGGGCCGTGTCCACGGGCTCCGGCTCGGGCTCCGGCGCCGGGTCGCGGGAGAACTCGCGCGTGGGCGACGGCACGGCCTGCGAGCGCTCGGGGAAGTCCAGGACCTCCTCGCCCTCGAGCGCGGCGGCCATGAGGTCGGTCCAGATGTCGAGCGGGAAGGAGCCGCCCGTCGTGGTCTCGCGGCCCGGGATCTCGATCTTGACGGGGTTCCCCTCCTCGTCGACCTGGTAGATGCCGACCGCGGTCACCAGCTGCGGCGTGTACCCGACGAACCAGGCCGAGCGGCCGGCCTGGGACGTGCCGGTCTTGCCGGCCACGGGCCGGTCGAGCGACTGCGCCGTGTCGCCGGAGCCGCGCTCGACGACCTGGGTGAGGGCGTACGTCGCGTCGGCCATGACGTCGGCGTCGAAGACCCGGGAGCCCTCGACGTCGGGCTCGTAGGCCACCGCGCCGTTCGGCTGCTCGACCCGGGCGATGGTGTGCCACTCCCGCCGCACGCCCTGCGCCGCGAAGGTCGAGTACGCCTGCGCCATGTCGACCACGCGCGGCGACGCCGCGCCGAGCACGTTGGACAGGAACGGCTCCAGCCCGGCGGTGTCCTCGGGCAGGCCGGCGCGCAGGGCGACGTCGACCGTCGTCTCGGGCCCGATCTCGGAGTTGAGCGCGACGTAGGCGGTGTTGACGGAGTTGGCGGTCGCGTCGACGAGGTCGACGGTGCCGTAGTCGATCCCGCCGAAGTTCCGCACCGGCTGGTCGTAGCCGTCGAACTCCCGGCCCGAGTCGCCGTCGAAGGTCTGCGACAGCGGCACGCCCTGCTCCAGCGCGCCCACGAGCGTGAACGGCTTGAACGTGGACCCGGCCTGCAGGATGTCCTTCGTCGCGTGGTTGCGCTCCTCGGTGAGGTCCTCCCCGCCGTACATGCCGAGCACGCCGCCCGTGGCCGGGTCGATCGTCACCGCGCCGACGCGCAGCCCCTCCGGCAGCGTCTCGCCGTCGAGCTCCTCCTCGCTCGGCAGCCCGCTCTCGACCGCGGCCTCGACGGCGTCCTGGACCCGGGTGGAGAACGTCGTGACGACCCGGTAGCCACCGGTGTCGATCTCGTTCTCGGGGTAGCCGAGCTCGACGAGCTCCTCGCGGGCCGCCTCGAGCAGGTACCCGCGCGACCCCTCGTAGCGCGAGGAGGTCTCGGGCTCGACGGTCTCGGGCAGCTCGAGGGCGTCCGCCTCGGCCTGGGTGAGCTCGCCGGTGGCGACGAGGCCCTCGCGCACGTAGTCGAACCGCGACTGCGCCGCCTCGGGGTCGACGCGGGGGTCGTAGCTGTTCGGTGCGGGCAGCAGCCCGGCGAGCAGCGACGCCTGGGCGAGGTCGAGCTCGCTCGCGGGCAGCCCGAAGTAGGCCTGCGCGGCCGCCTCGATGCCGTAGGCGTTGCGGCCGAAGTACACGGTGTTGAGGTAGTCGGTGAGGATCTGGTCCTTGCTCAGGCGCTGCTCGACCTTGAGCGCGATGAAGATCTCCCGCACCTTGCGCTGGACCGTCTGGTCGGAGGTGAGGAAGTAGTTCTTCACGTACTGCTGGGTGATAGTCGACCCGCCGCCGGCCGGCTCGCCGCTGACGATGCCCCACGCGGCGCGCGCGATGCCCGTCGGGCTGATGCCCGGGTTGTCGTAGAACGTGCGGTCCTCGGCCGCCACGACGGCCTGCCTGACGGTCTCGGGGATGCCCTCGCCCTCGACGATCGTGCGGTCGATCTCCGCGAAGGTGCCGAGCACCGTCTCGCCGTCGGCGTAGTACACGGTCGTGGTCTGCGCGCCGACCGCCTCGTTGGGGTCGGGGACCGTCGTGCGGGCGTAGGCGATGCCGACGGCGGCGGCGCCGAGCAGCACCGCGACGAGCAGCAGGATGCCGAGCACCTGCAGCGTCCGGCGGAACCAGTGCCGGCGCGGACGCGCCGGCGGACGCCCCGCCCCACCCGGACCACCGGCCCGACCACCGGGACGCCCCGGCCCGCCCGGACGACCGGGCCCGCCCGCACCACCCGCGCGGCCGCCACCACCGGGGCCCGCGGGACGTCCCGACCCGTAGCCCCCCGACCCGTAGCCCCCCGACCCGTAGCCACCGCCGGCCGCGCCCCCGCGGGCGCCGCCCGCAGCGCCGGC